>CAIQBY010000035.1 GCA_903870175.1 uncultured Bacteroidota bacterium | reverse complement strand
TTGGGCTAAAGTAACGGCGCACAACACTGCCGGCGGCGGACCACCTTCTCAGCCATTTGGAGGGAAGAAGATTAATTAGGTTTTTGAATTTGAAAATTTGACGATTTGAAAATTTGAAAATGAAAAGCAGATGGAAAATTAAGTTCCGTTTTGGTGAAAGCCGAAACGGGACTTTTTTAGATAAATGAAAGTTTAGAATGAGAATTAAGTATAGATTTACAAACAATTAAAAAAAGAAAAACAAAATGAAAAAACAATTACTTATTTTAATGTTCGCCATTATTGGCTTTAGTGCAAACGCTCAATGGCAACTAACCAATGGACCTTTTGGTGGAACTATTAATTGTATTGCAGATAGTGGCAGCTTTATTTTTGCTGGAACTCCCCGTGGGCTGTTCAGATCTACCAATGGCGGAACAAGCTGGACTTTCGACCCTGTTTTTACTGGATTTGAGGAAATTTTTTCATTAGCAATAAGTGGTAATACTGTTTTTGCGGGAGGTGCTGCAAATAAAGTTTATATATCAAATAGTAACGGCGCTCCAAATACATGGACAGGTGTATTAACGCCAGGTGTTGGCGCAGTAACTTCAATTTTAGTAAACGGTGGGACAGTTTATGCAGGAACTTCTTCAGGAGGAGTTGTAAAATCCACTGATAATGGTGTTACATGGACATTAATTAATGGTGGATTAAATAATAATATTAATTCTCTAGTAAAATGTGGAAATTATATTTTCAGAGGAACAAATGGTGGCGGTGTGGAAAAGAACCTTATTAATAGTTTTGTTTGGACACCTGTAAATACAGGATTGGGGAATACTGCTACTGTTAATTGTATGGCTGTAAGCGATAGTAATATTTATGTTGGAGTTTTGGGAGGTGTGTATTTATCTACCAATTTGGGTGCAAGCTGGACTATAATAGGGATGTCTAGCTATATAATTAATTCGTTGGCTGTAAACGGTAGTAATATTATCGCTGGTACTGAAGGTCATGGGGTATATGTATCAGCTGATACTGGTGCAACTTGGACAGCAATGAACAATGGAATGTATAATAATACTATTGTTACTAGTATTTCGGTTAATGGGGGTAATGTTTTTGCAGGAACTACTGGTAGAGGCGTTTATTTATCTAATAATAACTGTGCAAGTTGGTCGGAAACGAATAACGGACTTACAGCTACAATTGTACAAGCTTTAACAAGTATTGGAAATACTGTTTTCTCAGGTACAAATGCAGGAGGTGTTTATACAACCGTCAATGGAGGTGCCAGCTGGATTCCGGCAGATAGTGGGTTGAATAATACCCTAGGGAGTTTTTCTTTAGCAACCTCTGGAGATACTGCTTATGCAGGGGTTAACAGTCTTGTGTATAAATCTACTGATTATGGCACAAGTTGGAATTTATCAGGCTACGGAACATCTTATGATGTAAGAGCAATAGTTATAAGTGGTAATACCTTTTTTGCAGGCACCGATGGTGGCGATGTTTACCAATCCACTAACAGAGGTTCAAACTGGACTTCACATAGTTCAGGGCTGCCATCAACGATTAGTACAAGTGTTTTTTCATTAGCGATAATTGGTAATATTGTTATGGCAGGAACAATTGGAAATGGCGTTTACTCATCAGCAATTAATGGAACATCTTGGGGGCAATTAAGCTCAGGGTTTTCAAATAATAATATTTATGCTTTAGCAACTTGCGGAAGTACTATTTTAGCAGGTACGGCTGGTGGCGGCTTGTATTCATCTACCAATGGAGGAGCCACTTGGTTAAATTATTTGAATGGTAATATACGGGCGTTTGCAACAACAGGAAATATTGCTTTTGCAGCATCCGATGTTTCAATATATTTATCAACTAATAATGGGATAAGCTGGTCTTACATTCAGCCTAACAACGGGTTTGGTTATGAAAACATTTATTCATTGGCAATAAACGGAGGTTATCTATATGTAGGAACTGATTATGGCAAGGTATGGAAATGTCAATTATCTGCTTTTGGTATAACTACGGTAGGCATACAAGAATCAACAAATAATGCTGATTTTACAATTTCACCAAACCCTTTCACTTCCCAAACAACAATTTCCTTTAGCGAACCACAAAAAAACACAATCATAAAAATAATGGATGTGGTAGGCAAGGAAATAAAAACAGTTATGTTTTCGGGTAAGAGTTTAATACTTGAAAAAGGAGAAATGCAAAGCGGTGTTTATTTTGTGCAAATAACAGATGAAAACAAAAAAGTGACAAACAAAAAAATAATAATGCAATAAACAACAACAAATTAAAAACAAAACAAAATGAAAAAAATAACCTTAATTATAATAGCGGTAGTTTATACATTAAATACTTTTTCACAGGTACTTAATTGGGATTGGGCGAAAAGAGCAGGTGGTGCAAATAATGATAAAGCATATTCAATTGTAACTGACCAATCAGGAAATGTATATGTTTCGGGTACATTCTACAGCCCTTCTATTACTTTTGGCTCTTATACTCTTAACAATGCAGGTCAAACTACTACAGACGATTTATTTTTTGTAAAATATTCGCCAAATGGAACAGTAATATGGGCAAAAAGAGCAGGGGGAATAGGTAATGAAGAAGCGGTATCGCTTGCAGCCGATAATTTTGGCTATATATATATGGCAGGGTTTTCTTCCAGCCCTTCAGTTACTTTTGGTTCCAATACTTTGACTGGTGGTGGCAGTTTCCTTATAAAATATGATACAAGCGGAACAGTAATGTGGGCAAGAAGTGATACATTCAATATTACAACAATCGCTGCTGATCGTTATGGAAATGTTTATGCAGGTGGTACATTTTCAGTCGATTCAATTATTATTGGTCACAATACGTTAATAAACGCGGAGATTAATTCTCCTCACGAGGACATATTATTTGTAAAGTATAATACAAACGGATCAGTAATATGGGCAAGATGTGCTGGGGGAATGGATAATGATTTTTTAAATTCAATTGCAACTGATAAACACGGTAACATCTATTTAGCCGGAGCATTTACTAATAGCATCACTTTTGGTGCCACCACCTATAACACATCTGGCTTAGGTTATCGTCCATTTCTAGCAAAATATGATACAAGTGGTGTAGTCATATGGTCAAAAAATACAAGTGGTCCAAGTTATGCTGCACCAAATTCAGTAGCTTCGGATACTTCTGGAAATGTATATCTGGCAGGTTTCTATTCTGGCGGTTCAATAATTTTTGATACCAGTACTCTAACAAACTCATTTCCTACACAACAAGATATTTTTTTTATTAAATATTCGCAAAGCGGAACGATTAAATGGGCAAAAACTATAGGAGGAGGAGGTAACCCTACCGCATATTCCATAGCAACTGATATAAATGGTAATATATTTATGTCTGGTACGTTAGGAAGCTCTCCTAGCATTTTTGGTTCGGATACTTTAAATAATAATGGCATTTTTGTAGCAAAATATGACTCAACGGGAATAGCACTTTTGGGAAGAGGGACTTCATATGCTGGTAACGGAACAAATTCTATTGCGGTAGCTTCTATTGATAACATTTATTTAACAGGTGTTTTTTACAATCCAACATTATCTTTATTTTTAGATACATTAACAAATGCAAGCCCCTTTACTGCTGATATTTTTGTTGCAAAATTAGATACTACAATAAGAACTGTTAATAACGCAGGAATACAAAAATTAACTAATAATACTGATATTATTATTTCCCCAAATCCTTTCACTTCCCAAACAACAATTTCCTTTAGCGAAGCACAAAAAAACACAACCATAAAAATAATGGATATGGTAGGCAAGGAAATAAAAACAGTATTGTTTTCGGGTAAGAGTTTAATACTGGAAAAAGGAGAAATGCAAAGCGGTGTTTATTTTGTACAAATAACAGATGAAAAGAAAAATGTGGTGAATAAGAAAATAATTGTCAATTGATAATGGAAAATTGATAATGCAGTTAGCACTCATTATCAATTGTTAATTATCCATTATCAATTAAAAAGAAAAGCTCTTTGCAGAAGTGTGAGGGGCTTTTTTGTTTTAAATATAGAGAACGGTAAATACCGTATCTTTGTAAAAAAATAAATAAGATGGACACAACTGCAATAAAAAACAAACTGCATAACTATATAGACAATGCAGAACAAAAAAAACTTAAAGCCATTTATACAATGCTCGAAAATGAAATTGAATCCACTTCGATGTTGAGCAAAGAACAGAAGAAAGAATTGGATTTTAGGCTGGAAGAATATATGCAAGGTAAAGGCAAAAGTTATAGTTGGGATGAAGCTATAAAAAAAATAAAAACGAAATCCTAAATGGACTATAAAGTTATATTACTCGAACGAGCCAATATAGAAATAAAGGATGCTTATACTTGGTATGAAAATCAATCAAATGGTCTGGGAGGTAAATTTTTAACAGTATTAGAAAAATACAAAAGCATTATATCTGCCAATCCAGAACAATTTAAAAGAACATACAAAAATTTCAGAGAAGCATTCCTGCAAACTTTTCCCTTTCTATTAGTATATCACATTGATGAAACAAATAAAGAAATTATTATCGTTTCTGTTTTTCACACCAGTTGCAGCCCTAAAGAAAAATATAAAAATTAATAATTAAAAATCGTAACCCTTGATATGAGCTGCTATGCAAAGGGTGTTTATTTTGTACAGATAACAGATGAAAAGAAAAATGTGGTTATTAAGAAAGTGGTGGTGGAATAAGTACGGATAACGAATAGTAACGAATTTACGAATCTTATAGGTGCAGATAACTAATGGTTACGAATTTACGAATCTTATAGGTGCAGATAACTAATCTTACGAATTTACTAATATAAATATATCGCGATTCGTAAATTCGAAAGATTAGTTACCCGTACCAAAAGTTCCGAACAAAAACAGCACTTTACTTAAATTTTCTTCCAAGTATAATTTTAAAAATAGAATTATCGGCAGCATTGGTAAGGCTTATTCCATAGCCGAAATTCAATTCCCACTTTTCCATACATAAAATATCAAATGCTAAAAAAAGTTGGTGTTGCTGTTCCTCAAAAGCATCGAAATGATTTATTGGGCCAACTGAGCCGTAATACTCCAACCCCGGTGCAATAATCTTTTTAATTTCATAATCAATTTTAAAATCAGGAGAAAACACAAATCCACTATTTTGATTTAAGCCATGCAGAGACTTATCGAACGTTGGATTAAAGGAAATGTACAGATTCTTGAATTTTTTATCAATAATTGGGCGTATTTCCATCGTCAAGTCGTCTTCGCAATATTGCAGACTCTGAAAACCGCATTCGGCAGACAAACTAAGTCCGATGGGCAACTTCCATTTTTCGGGTGCCGCTAGCCGTGGCCGTATATGGCTGCCCACATAATTACTTCGCTGATTATCTCCCAACGCATTAAAAAAATAAAACCCTACTTCGAACCAATTGGTAAAACCATGGGTAATCTCTATTGTTTCATGAAATATATGATTAGTGGGCAACACATCGTTAACAAGAGTTTTACTTCCATCAAATGTGAAATTACTATGAAGTTCCAGCATGGTAACTCCCTTTTCTGTGGTTTCGGATGAATACACCTGTATTTCATAATTATCCTGCGCCGTTGATGCAAAGGGCAATAGCGCAAGTAAAGCAATACAAATAAAAAATACTATTTTCTTCATCATCAATTTTGTAAAGAGCGAAAAGTAGTAAAAGTTTTATTCAGAGGAGCTATTAGTAACCATGTTTTTAATAATTGGCTGTTTGATTCACTATTATAAAGTTGCATATTTTTAAGTGAAATAGAGTAGTGGTTTTTGAAAACTAGTGGGTAATTTCTTCCAATTAATATCTTATGAGGAAGATAAATTCTTTAGAATGAATAAAAATAATTCAGGTGAAGTGTTGTTTATACAAATAAATTTCCTACTTTTGCCCTCCCTAAAAAAAATCGGCGGCACAATATATAGTAAAAATTGCAAACGATAACAGGCAGAAGATATTAAGCTTCCATTAGTATTTACGCAGGTTACAAGGGAAACAGAAAATAAAAAAGATAGTACAGATAAAGTACTTTTACATACTACAAAACATTAAAAAATAGCAATGGCAAAAGAAGTAAGTGCAATGATTAAGTTGCAAATTAAAGGCGGAGCAGCAAATCCTTCACCCCCAATTGGACCTGCATTAGGTGCAAAAGGTGTGAACATAATGGAATTTTGCAAGCAGTTTAATGCAAGAACTCAGGATAAAGCAGGAAAAGTAATCCCGGTAATTATTACTGTATATAATGATAAGTCGTTTGAATTTATTACTAAAAATCCACCGGTAGCAGTTTCGTTATTGGAGATTACAAAAGTAAAACAAGGTTCAAAAGAATCAAATCGTTTAAAGGTAGGTAATGTATCATGGGATCAGATACGTGAAGTAGCTGAAGCAAAAATGCCGGATTTAAATTGTTTTACAATTGAATCGGCAATGAGCATGGTAGCTGGTACTGCCCGCAGTATGGGATTAACCGTAACAGGGGAATCTCCATTAAAAAAATAGTTCTTCGATACGTTTCAGAGGATTCTCTGATTAATTAAGAAGTGCTAAAAAGATTAAGTTTAACAGGTGGAGTCCGAATAAAGTAAGACGTTTGAACACCATAAATTAATAAAAATGACAAAAATTTCAAAGAAAAGAAAAGCTGCCCTGGCAAAATATGATGCTACAAAATCATATACCTTGGCAGAAGCTTCAAAAATTGTAAAAGACATCACCTCTACAAAATTTGATTCCTCAGTAGAAATAAGCGTTCGCTTAGGAGTTGATCCTCGTAAAGCAAATCAAATGGTTCGTGGATCGGTATCTTTACCACACGGAACCGGAAAAACATTAAAAGTTCTTGCTCTGGTTACACCTGATAAAGAAGCAGAAGCAAAAGCTGCAGGTGCTGATTTTGTTGGTTTGGATGAGTATATCGAAAAAATTAAAGGTGGCTGGACAGATGTTGATGTTATCATCACAATGCCTTCAGTAATGGGTAAAGTTGGTGCTTTAGGTCGTGTACTTGGTCCTCGCGGATTAATGCCAAATCCTAAAACAGGAACTGTAACAATGGATATTGGAAAAGCAGTAACTGATTCGAAAGGCGGAAAAATTGATTTCAAAGTTGACAAAGCAGGAATTGTTCAGGCTTTGGTAGCTAAAGCATCTTTCGACAGCAATAAAATTTCGGATAACGCAAACGAGTTGTTGCAAACTATCATGAAGTTGAAACCTTCATCAGCTAAAGGAACTTATATCAGAAGCATTTTTATGTCTTCCACTATGAGTCCAAGTATCGAAATCGATTCAAAATTTTTAGGACAATAATTCTGCGTATTGCAGATTGAACCACATTTGCACTGGCTTCCACTGGGCAGATAAATAAACTAATAGAAATGAAAAAAGAAGAAAAAACAGAAGTAATAGACTCGTTGGTACAGCAATTAGCTGACAACAGTCATTTCTATTTAACCGATGTTGCTTCTTTAACTGCTGAAAAAACTTCACAGTTGAGAAGATTATGTTTTAAAAAGAACATCAAAATGCTTGTAGTTAAAAATTCGTTGCTTAAAAAAGCAATGGAGCGTAGCGAAGGCAAAGATTATCAACCGTTGTTCGGCTCTTTAAAAGGCTCGACAGCAATTATGTTTTCAGAAGTAGGAAGTGATCCTGCAAAACTTATCAAAGAATTTAGAGTGAAGAATGATAAGCCGGTATTGAAAGCAGCATTTGTTGAAGAGTGTGCCTACATTGGAGATAATCAATTAGAAGTTCTTGCAAGTATTAAATCCAAAAATGAGCTTATCGGCGATATCGTTGGATTACTTCAGTCTCCTGCTAAAAATGTTATTTCTGCTCTTAAATCGAGCGGTGGCAAATTAGCCGGAATTGTAAAAACATTATCGGAAAAAGAGAATTAAAATTAAATAGTAAGTATCAATAAAACAGTAATTAACAATTAAACAATAAATAAAAATGGCAGATTTAAAATCATTCGCAGAGCAATTAGTAAACTTAACTGTAAAAGAAGTTAATGAATTAGCTCAAATTTTAAAAGATGAGTATGGTATCGAACCAGCAGCAGCAGCAGTTGCAGTAGCAGCAGGCGGTGGCGCAGGAGCAGCAGCAGTTGCAGAAAAAACTACTTTTGATGTAATCCTTGTAGAAGCAGGAGCAGCAAAATTAGGTGTAGTTAAAATCGTTAAAGATTTGACTGGTCTTGGATTAAAAGAAGCTAAAGATTTAGTTGATGGAGCACCAAAACCATTGAAAGAAGGCATTTCTAAAGAAGAAGCCGAAACAATGAAAAAACAATTAGAAGAGGCAGGAGCAAAGGTTGAGATTAAATAAGCTGTTGGCTGATACGCAATATTAAGGTCTAGAACTTTGTCCATCTTTTTTGGTGGACAAAGGCTATGCCCTTTTGTTGTTTATAGTTGTTTTATCTTATTAACCCGTCTGTTACATGTGCAAAAATCACAGTAACAAACATAAATCTTAAGCAAATTGGCTCAAACAAAAAAAACTCAAAGAATAAGTTTCGCATCTATTAAAAGTCAAATTGATTATCCTGACTTTTTAGATATCCAACTTAAATCGTTTCAAGACTTTTTCCAGTTGGAAACAACTTCCGAAAATCGTCAAAACGAAGGATTGTTTAAAGTTTTCGCAGAAAATTTTCCAATCTCAGATGCACGAAACAATTTCGTGTTGGAATTTTTAGATTATTTTATTGACCCGCCTCGTTATGCTCTTGAAGAGTGTATTGAGCGTGGTTTAACTTATAGTGTGCCGTTAAAGGCTAAAGTTCGTTTATATTGTACGGATCCTGAACACGAGGATTTTGAAACAATAGTTCAGGATGTATATTTGGGAACAATTCCATATATGACACCTAAGGGAACATTTGTTATCAATGGTGCTGAGCGAGTAATTGTTTCACAGTTGCACCGTTCACCTGGTGTGTTCTTCGGTCAAAGCCGCCATGCAAACGGAACTAAACTGTATTCAGCCCGTGTTATACCTTTTAAAGGTTCATGGATAGAATTTGCTACAGATATTAATAGTGTAATGTACGCTTACATTGATCGTAAGAAAAAATTACCTGTTACTACTCTTCTTAGAGCAATTGGCTTCGAAAGCGATAAACAAATACTTGAAATTTTCGGTTTAGCTGATGAAGTTAAGGTAAGTAAACCTAACTTAAAAGGAGCACTTGGTCGTAAGCTTGCCGCAAGGGTATTGAAAACATGGATTGAAGATTTCGTGGATGAAGATACCGGAGAAGTTGTTTCTATTGAGCGTAATGAGGTTATCATTGATCGTGAAACAATTCTTGACGAAAGCCATATTGAATTGATAATTGACGCAAACGTAAAATCTGTAATTCTACATAAACAAGATGTGAATGCAGGAGATTACGCTATTATATATAATACATTACAGAAAGATACTTCCAACTCTGAAAAAGAGGCTGTAGAACATATCTATCGTCAATTGCGTAACGCAGAACCACCTGATGAAGAAACAGCACGTGGTATTATTGACAAATTATTCTTCTCAGACAAACGTTATGATTTGGGTGAAGTAGGTCGTTACAGAATCAACAAAAAATTGAATCTGACTACGCCAATGGATCATAAAACCTTAACTAAAGAAGACATCATCTGTATCATCAAATATTTGATTGAACTTATCAATTCAAAAGCTGATGTGGATGATATTGACCATTTAAGTAACAGACGTGTCCGTACTGTTGGAGAACAACTTTATGCACAGTTTGGGGTTGGTTTGGCTCGTATGGCTCGCACTATTCGTGAACGCATGAATGTTCGTGATAACGAGGTTTTCACACCGACAGATTTGATTAATGCAAAAACATTATCATCAGTTATCAACTCGTTCTTCGGAACAAATCAGTTATCTCAATTTATGGATCAAACAAATCCATTAGCTGAATTAACTCACAAGAGAAGATTATCTGCCCTTGGGCCAGGTGGTTTATCACGTGAGCGCGCAGGGTTTGAGGTTCGTGACGTTCACTATACACACTACGGACGTTTATGTACTATCGAAACTCCTGAAGGTCCGAATATCGGTTTGATTTCTTCACTTTGTGTATTTGCAAAAATAAATAAGTTAGGATTTATTGAAACTCCATATATGACCGTTACAAATGGTAAAGTGGATGTTGATAAAGATGTAATTTATTTGAGTGCAGAGGAAGAAGACTCAAAAACTATTGCACAGGCAAATGCTCCGATTGATAGCAAAGGTCATTTTAAAGAGGTAAAAGTAAAAGCTCGTTACGAAGGGGATTTCCCTGTTGTAGATCCGGAAAAATTACAATTGATGGATGTTGCTCCTAACCAAATTGCATCAATAGCAGCTTCATTAATTCCTTTCCTTGAGCATGATGATGCTAACCGTGCATTGATGGGTTCGAACATGCAACGTCAGGCAGTTCCTTTGTTGCGACCAGAGGCTCCGATTGTTGGAACTGGATTAGAACCATTGGTTGCCCGTGATTCTCGCGTATTAATTAATGCAGTAGGCGAAGGCGTAGTTGAATATGTTGATTCGAACGAAATAGTAATACGTTACAGTCGTTCTGAAGACGAAAAATTGATAAGTTTTGATGAAGATGTAGTCCACTATAAACTAACCAAATTCCGTAAAACCAATCAAAGTACTTGTATCAACTTAAAACCAATTGTGAAGAAAGGTGAAAAAGTTACAAAGGGGCAGGTGTTGTGTGATGGATATGCAACTCAGAATGGGGAACTGGCTTTAGGTCGTAACATGAAAGTGGCATTCATGCCATGGAAAGGTTACAATTTTGAGGATGCTATTGTTATTTCAGAACGTGTTGCACGTGAAGATATTTTTACTTCTGTACATATTGATGAGTATTCATTGGAAGTTCGGGATACAAAACGCGGATTAGAGGAGTTAACAGCTGATATTCCTAACGTTTCGGAAGAGGCTACGAAAGACCTTGATGAAAACGGATTAATACGCATTGGTGCTGAAGTAAAAGAAGGTGATATCTTAATAGGAAAAATTACTCCAAAAGGAGAAACTGATCCATCACCGGAAGAAAAATTACTACGTGCCATATTTGGTGACAAAGCAGGAGATGTGAAAGATGCTTCTTTAAAAGCGCCTCCATCATTACGTGGAATTGTTATCGATAAAAAATTGTTTTCGAAAGCAATTAAAGATAAAAAAGCTAAGCAGGAAGAAAAGCCTTTGTTAGATAAAATTGACAAGGAACATATTGCTGAAGTGGCGGCTTTGAAAAATAAATTAGTTGATAAACTAACAGGTTTGGTAAATGGCAAAACTTCGCAAGGTGTTTATAATATCTTGAAGGAAGAAGTTGTTGGAAAGAGTATCAAATTCAATCAAAAAATTCTTGAGAAGATTGATTTCACCTCTGTAAATCCAGGCAAATGGACAACTGATAAAGAAACGAATGAGAAAGTAAAAATATTACTTCATAATTATCATATACGATTCAATGATTTATTAGGTACTCATAAACGCAAGAAATTTGCTGTAACTATTGGTGATGAATTACCTTCGGGTATTGTACAACTTGCTAAAATTTACATTGCTAAAAAACGTAAATTGAAAGTAGGTGATAAAATGGCTGGCCGTCACGGTAATAAAGGTATTGTTGCAAGAATCGTTCGTGATGAGGATATGCCTTTCTTGGAAGATGGAACACCGGTAGATATTGTATTGAATCCGCTTGGTGTACCTTCTCGTATGAACTTGGGTCAGATATATGAAACGGTGCTTGGATGGGCTGGACAAAAATTAGGAGAAAAATTCTTTACTCCAATATTCGATGGTGCTACAACTGAACAGTTGAATGAATGGACGGATAAAGCCGGATTACCACGCTTTGGACGTACTTACCTTACTGATGGCGGAACAGGCGAAAGATTTGACCAGCCGGCAACTGTTGGAGTTATCTATATGTTGAAACTTGGGCACATGGTTGATGATAAGATGCACTCTCGTTCTATCGGACCTTATTCACTTATTACACAACAGCCTTTGGGTGGTAAAGCTCAATTTGGTGGTCAGCGTTTTGGTGAGATGGAGGTTTGGGCATTGGAAGCATTTGGTGCTGCCAATATCCTTCAGGAAATACTTACTATTAAGTCGGATGACGTGGTAGGAAGAGCAAAAGCTTACGAAGCTATTGTGAAAGGTGAAAATATGCCAACTCCGGGAATCCCTGAATCGTTCAATGTATTATTGCACGAATTAAGAGGTTTAGGATTGAATATTACACTGGATTAAAATTTGTTCTTTGAGTTTAAACAGAGTAGTTTAAATAAAACTGCTCTGTTTTTAAAGTAAAAACACTTATTGGCGACTCAGAAACACGTATCGCCAGACTGGAAATAGCTATCGCTGGAGTAGAAATAGCTATCGCCAGCCCGGAGATACGTATCGCTGGAGTAGAATTAGCTATCGCCGGGTCAGCGTCAGGTATCGCCAGCCCAGAGATAGGTATCGCTGGAGTAGAATTAGCTATCGCTGGGTCAGCGATAGGTATCGCCAGCCCAGAGATAGGTATCGCCGGAGCAGAAATAGAGGTGTTTTTATATAAAAGACATCAAAAAGAAAATAGTACATTAATAATAGAACAATTAAATAACATAAATAAAAATGGCTTTCAATAACAGAAGAGATCAAAAACTTAAAAGCAATTTCTCGAAAATTACTATTAGCCTCGCATCTCCGGAAGCAATTCTGGAACGTTCGAGTGGTGAGGTAGTAAAACCCGAAACCATTAATTACAGAACTTATAAACCGGAAATGGGAGGTTTGTTTTGTGAACGTATTTTTGGTCCGGTAAAAGATTGGGAATGTGCCTGTGGGAAATATAAACGTATTCGTTACAAAGGTATCGTTTGCGACCGTTGTGGTGTAGAAGTAACAGAAAAGAAAGTACGTAGAGAACGTATGGGACATATCGGACTGGTAGTTCCTGTTGCTCATATCTGGTACTTCAAATCATTACCTAATAAAATTGGTTATTTGTTAGGTCTTCCAACTAAAAAATTGGATATGATTATTTACTACGAGCGTTATGTAGTAGTGAATGCAGGTGTTAAAGCAGGAGATGGAGTTAACTATCTTGACTTTTTATCTGAAGAAGAATATTTGAATATTCTTGAAACATTACCAAAAGACAATCAGCATTTGGATGATGATGATCCAAATAAATTTATTGCCAAGATGGGTGCTGAAGCTTTGCGCGAACTTTTATCACGCGTTGACTTAGATGCTTTATCATTTGATTTACGTATTAAAGCAAATACAGAAACGTCTCAACAACGTAAAAACGAAGCATTGAAACGCCTTCAGGTAGTGGAAAGTTTCCGTCATGCAAATGATCA
>CAIQBY010000034.1 GCA_903870175.1 uncultured Bacteroidota bacterium | reverse complement strand
CGGAATACATACTGTTACTGCCATTGTTTCCAATCCAAATGGAAGCACTGACCCTACAAACGCCAATGATACTGCAACAGCAAACTTTACTATTTTCCGAACAGTTGGTGGAGGATTGGTTTCTCAGAACTTTGATACCACAGGCATTCCTGCAACATGGATTACCACTAATGGCGGTGTTGCAAGTACTTGGGAAAATGCGAATCATGGTTATAATTCCCCTGCAAGCGCGACTTTGCCGTGGTATACAATTCCGGCAGGAGATGTAGATATGCTTACTATTGATGATATGTCGTTTGTAGGTGTTGTAGCTCCCGGCTTGTCATTCGATGTTTCTTATGCTTCCTTTTCTCCTACTAATCATGATAAACTGGAAGTGCAGGCTTCCAGTGATTGCGGAACCACCTGGACAACTTATTATTCAAAGGTTGGAACCGGCTTGGCTACTCATGTTCCTGTTACTTCCGAATACAGACCCGCTTCTGCAGCCGACTGGAGACATGAATCGGTTTATTTGTTTTCTCTTTCAGGAGAGCAGTCCGTGCTGGTTCGTTTTAAAGGAACTTCTGATTACGGCAACGATATTTATATTGATAATGTTAATGTGGTTGCGTCTTTAGGTGTTAATGAAATATCAAATGTATCATCAGTTGATATTTATCCGAATCCGGCATCTGATATGGCAAACATTAATTTCACTCTTTCCGAAACAAGTAATGTAACTATTTCGCTGGAGAATATTATCGGTGAAGAAATATTAAAAGCAGAACTTGGAAATGTATCTGCTCATGAAACATTATTTCCGCTGAATATTGACGGTATAAGTAATGGATTGTATTTTGTAACTGTTAAAACTTCAAAGGGAGCAGTTACCAAAAAAATTGTGATAAGCAGGTAGTCTTTATTTACCTTAGAAAAGAAAAGCGATTGTTTTATTTGGTAACAACCAGCTTTTTTGTTGAAATGGTTTTATCTCCGATTTTCAGCGAATAAAAATAAATTCCGGAATATAAATCTTCTGTATTTATTCTCGTTGTTCCTTGTTTATCATTCAGGAAAATTTCTTTCACTTGTTTGCCAAGCATATCATAAACAGTGATTTTTGCTTTCTGCGAACCTGAATTTACATCATATTTAATAGAAACAATTGAAGTAGCCGGATTTGGATATGCTTCGGATAAAGTTCCTGACAAATTCAGTTCATTAATTCCTGCCAAAGTAGGATTATATTGAATAGTAAATCCTGCTGTATCATTTCTATAAACGGAATTTATATTATACACTTGATAATGAACTTTACGAACAACATTTGCCGGTCCGGTAACAAATATAGAATGAAAACCGCCATGTGCATATTCTATCGTATCACCTCTGCTTAAAGTATCTGAATGCGTAGACGTATTGGTTGTAAACCCATAACATAAACCACCCCAGCAAAATTGGGCAGAATCCTGAACATCTTTTGACAATATTGTGCGTATCACTTTATAACTATTGACCGCTCTGGCGGTATCAGCAACTAAAATATCAAAAATTGACGTTGAATTGGAAAGTGTACTGACATTATATACCACACTGTTTATTACATTTTTGTTTCCGTCCATTAATATAAGATTCTGGCTATAGCCAACCAATATTGTAGAAAGAAGAAGGATGGAAGTAATAAGTTTTTTCATTTAAAATTATATCTGTTTTACTGCTTTATCAGTATGTTTTATAATACAAAGGTAACAAAAATATGGTTACTGGGAAAAGATATTATCCGGCCAATCGGGAAATGGAGACCTGATAATTTCGAAATCAAAATAATTCTATTTTTAAGCCGATTATTGCAATTAATTACTTTTTATATTGATTAAAAGTCTTTTTCAGGGTGTTTTTTTGTGATTCTAGGCTTGCCGATATTTAAAAATCGGTTAACGATATTCAGGATTCGGTTAACGATATTGAGGATTCGGTTAACGATATTCAGGAATTCGTTAACCCAATCCATGATTCGGTTGCCCTAATCAAGGAATCCGTTAACCGAATCCGGAAATCCGTTAACCCATTCCATGATTCGGTTGCCCCATTTTTAAAAATCATTAACCGCCAAGGTTGGCTGAAATCGTATAGAACTGTTCTCCACCATTAGAAAATAATAAAAATACCCCTTTTCAAACAGTTAACTTAAGGATTCAAAACCTTTTTACTTTGCAAATCTCCTTGAAAACCTAATTATTATCATATTTCTTGTTTATCCAAATAACAAACTGTAGGTTTGCACCCTTAAAATTAATTAATTATTAAATAATTTACAAAAATGAAAAAAATTACATTATTAGTAAGTGCTCTATTACTTAGCAGCGCTATTTTCAGTCAGGTATTGTATTCCGAAAAGTTTGACGGACTTACATTAGGCAGTACAACAGGATGTTCGGTTGTTCCAACTAACATGCAAATAATTAATGTGGATGGATTAGCTGGGAATGCTAATAATGCACCTTTTAACACCGCGCCGTATACTACTTCAGCATGGATTGCACAGGCATTGGCACCAAATACAGATACCTTTGCGGTAAGTACATCATGGACTACATCTTCCGGCGCAACTGTTGACAGATGGTTAATCACACCTCCGGTTTCCATTACAGTTGCCAATACAATTTTGGCTTGGGATGCAGAAGCTGTTGATCCAAGTTATCCTGACGGATATGAAGTATGGGTATCTGCTGCTGCAGGTGCAAATGCAGGTACAGTATTAACAACAGACTTTACTGCAATACCTGCTAATAAGGTATACAGTATTGCTGCCGAAACTAATCCAGGAAACTGGGTAGGTCATGGTATTACGTTGTCAGCTTTTGCAGGTCAAACTGTACGTATTGCTTTCCGTAATCACTCTACCGATATGTTCAAGTTATATTTGGATAATATCTTAGTTCTTGCTAATCCTCCTGCAGCTGAAGTTGCAGCTACTTCAATTGTTAATGTACCTAAATATGCATTAATTGGAACACATTCAATAAGTACGGTGATGACAAGTCACGGTGGACCAACTGTTGCTACTGCTACTTTGCAATATAGTGTTGATGGAGGTACTGCAGTATCACAAACTTTCAGCCCTAATATCGGTTATAGCGGATCTTATACAGCAGTTTTTACAACTCCTACGGCAAGTTTAACAGCAGGAGTACACCAGATAAAATCCTGGATTTCTGACGTTAATGGCGGAGGTCCGGACCTTACACCTGCTGATGACACTGCAAGTTGGATAATAAGTGTATTACCTGGTGCTGCACCAACACATAATGTATTATTGGAAGAATTCACCGGAGTTGGTTGCGGATATTGCCCTCAAGGTGCAGTTTCCATGAAACAGGAAATAGCAGCAGACCCTAAAACTGTTTGGGCTGCAGTTCACGAAACAAGTCAAGGTGCAGATAATATGGCAATTACAGATGGATTAACTGTTGCTAATGTTTATGATTCAGGAGACCCAAGTTATTCACTTGACAGAAGTAATATGGCAGGTATTGGATATAACTATGGTGGAATCAGTACATCAAATGACTTGATGGATTTTTCACCTGTTGCAGCTCGTGAAGCAGCAGTTGTTCCTGCTACAGTTTCGTTAACCAGTGTTAATTTTACTTCTGCTACTAGATTAATAAGTGCTACTGTTAATGCAAATTTTGTTGGCGCAGTAAAAGGAAATTATGCTCTAAATTGTTACGTAATGGAAGACCGAGTTTATGGTCCAACTGCAGCTACAGGAGATAATGGTTGGAATCAACACAGTTATTTCTATACAGATAATTTATCCGATTATTATAATGTTGGATCTACTACTTCTCCTTGGTCTGGAGGGTCATCCGGTATTGCAGGATTGTTTCCACTTGTTTATCAACATGACCACGTAGTTGAACAAATGCTTGGCGGTCCTTGGGGCGATAATACAGCAATCCCTACAACATTAGTAACAGCAGGCAGTACGTTGTCCAAAACATTTACATGGACATTACCTGCTGCAAATCCAAGTGGAACTCATCAGTTCAATGACAACAATATTTATATTGTTGGTATCCTTCAGGAATACAGCAGCACAGGAGATTTGGAAAACAGTTATATATTAAATGTGGTTCAACAAAAATTAACTACTGCTCCTGAAACAGGTCTTTCAATGACAGGTATTGAAGAGTTAACTACAGATTTCGGTACTGTCTCTATTTATCCTAATCCTGCTTCTACTTTGACTAATATTGCAATGAGCCTTAACAGCGATGAAAACGTAACTGTTAATGTTTACAATGCATTGGGAGCACTTGTTTACAGCGAAAACAATGGTAAATTATCAGCCGGAGAACATTTAATAAACATCAATACAGAGCATTTTGCTAATGGAATTTATAATGTAACCATCAGCACAGGCAAAGGAATGATTACTAAAAAAGTTGTTATCAATAAATAATTAACTTTGATATAAACGAATCAGTCCCGCATTGTTTTGCAGGACTGATTTGTTTTTTATAACAGATTCTAAAATTAAATAAGAATGAAAAAATTAGTTGTTGGAGTTATTGTGGTCTTGGCTGTATTTAATAGTGTAGTGGCACAAACTATTGAAGGACAAAAAATAGGTGCAGCAGATGTTAAAACAGTAGATGGCAGAACCGTTAATTCCTCCAAATTTTCGAATGACGGAAAGCCGATGATTATTAGCTTTTGGGCTACATGGTGCAAACCCTGCAAAAAAGAACTTGATGCAATAGCCGAAAACTATGCTGAATGGCAAAAGGAAACAGGTGTAAAATTAATTGCTGTTTCTATTGATGATTCACGCAGTGCAACTAAAGTAGGAACTGATGCTAAAAGTCATAATTGGGATTATGAAATTTATATTGACGAAAACCAGGATTTTAAAAGGGCAATGAATGTGAATAATGTTCCGCATACATTTATAATTGATGGAAAAGGGAATGTAGTATGGCAACATAATTCTTATTTAGACGGAGATGAAAATCATCTTTTTGAAGTATTGAAACAAGTTGCAAAAGGAGAAAAAATTAAAGAATAAAAGAATTTAAAACTAAATAAATAATAAAAAGTACTTCACACACAGTCTCCCCTCTCCTTCTTTCAAGGAGAGGGGCTGGGGGTGAGGTATAACAAAGCAAAGTGGAAATCAACAATAAATATTTATTAAAAGTACTCTCCTCAATTCTATTAGGAATTTTAATTTGCAACTTCTCAGTTGCACAAATTAATACTCCTAATTTAAATAATGTTAATCTTGGTGAAATACATGGTAACATTCAGCTGGATGCACAATATTACATCCCTGATTCAACAATCGGAGCGCCTAATGTTCCAGAAAAAATGCTGTCGAATGGATTTGCAAATTTGATTTATACACGCGGAAAATTTACTGCAGGAGTACGTTATGAAAGTTATTTGAATGCCTTGCAGGGTTTTGATTCACGCTACTTTGGAAATGGTATTGAATATCGTTTTGCTGATTATAAATCTGACCAGTTGGAAATAACAATTGGTAATTTTTATCAGATGTTTGGCAGTGGTTTGATATTGCGAAGCTATGAAGAACGAGGATTGGGGTTTGATAATGCTCTGGACGGTTTCAGAATAAAATATGAACCTTGTAAAGGAATATATTTAACAGGACTTACAGGCAAACAGCGTTCCTTTATGACGGAAGGACCCGGTTTGGTACGTGGATTTGATGGAGAGATTCAGCTTAATGAAACATTTGCTAAACTTGCCGATAAGAAAATGAAAGTTATGCTTGGCGGAAGCTTTGTGAGTCGTTATCAGGCAGCAGATAATCCCGCATTAGTTCAGCCTTTGAATGTGGGAGCTTCTGCCGGTCGTTTTCAAATCAGCAGAAATAATTTTAATCTTAATGGTGAATATGCCACAAAAATTAATGACCCTACAGTCGCCAACAATAATATTTATAGGCCAGGTGATGGAGAATTATTGCAGGCAAATTATTCCGTGAAAGGTTTTGCTGTTTCGTTAGGTGCTGAAAGAGCTGATAACATGAACTTCCGCTCTGACAGGAATGCAACTATAAATAACCTGTTATTGAATTATACACCTGCATTAAATATGAATCATACGTATAGTTTGCTGACTTTTTATCCATACGCATCCCAACCGAACGGCGAGTTTCAAATGTCGAGTGAAGTAAACTGGAAAGCAGTTAAAAAGCCGGATTATAAACTGGACATCACTGTAAACTATTCAGGAGCCAATGATTTGGACACTACACATTATAATTCAAGTGATGATTTAACGCGGCAAGGTTATAAAACTAATTCCATTTTCATTGGGAAAACAGTCATCTTCAGAGATTTTTATGCCGAAATAAATCAGAAGTTTGGAAAGAAAACTAAATTGTCTTTAATATATTCCTACCAGGTTTATAATAAGGAAGTGATTCAGGAACCGGGGACTCCCAACACTATTTATTCACATATTGTGGTAGCTGATTTATCTTATAAATTGCAAGGTGAAAAGTCGGTGAGAATAGAATTACAAAATTTAAGTACTAAACAAGACAAGCAGGATTGGGCGCAGGCATTGGTGGAATACACTTTTAATACACATTGGTTTGCTGCTGCACTCGACCAGTATAACTACGGAAATAATGTGGTGAACGAGCGTTATCATTATTATAACGGAACTGTAGGTTATATAAAAGGTGCTTCGCGAATTACTTTAGGTTATGGAAAACAGCGGTCCGGAATATTTTGTGTAGGCGGCATTTGCAGGCAGGTGCCCGCTTCCAACGGAATTACTTTGAGTGTAACTACCAGCTTTTAATCAGTAAATAATTATTAAATGAAAAAGATATTTTATATAACTATTATTTCTCTGGCAGTTTTATATACTTCCTGCGATTATGTTGCAAATCCATATCCTGCAAAGAATACAAATATTAGCGACACTACATCCTGCTCTATATCTGCGTTTCCTGCTGTTGTTAGCCATATTAGAAAAATATTGATTGAAGATTTTACGGCGCATACATGTACCAATTGCCCTAAGGCAGCGCGCTCCATACATATTGTCGATTCCACTTATCTGGGGCAGATAAATACTGTTGCAGTACATTGCAGTTCGCTTGCCGCGCCTTCGCCTTCATTTGATGTTGCTGACCCTGGTTCTTATATGGATGATTACCGAACAAATGTGGGCACAACTTACGATAATTCTTTTGGTGCTTCTGCTTATGGTTTGCCGGAGGCGATGATAAACAGAAGGGATTATGATACATCT
>CAIQBY010000033.1 GCA_903870175.1 uncultured Bacteroidota bacterium | reverse complement strand
CATAAAACAAAATTACATTATATCCTTGTAACTTGTAAGGAAATCAAAATCTTTGTCATCTAAAATATAGTATTGTGCACTTGAATATTTATAATCTTCCGGCTTGTCTGCCAATAACCATTTTGCCTGACAAGGATTATTATGAATGTAGTTTAACTTTTGCAAAAGAGTTACTGTATTATCAAGTGCAAACCAATTAGGATTTCGTTCCCAAAGCTGGTATCTTCTGTCTTTTGCATTTACTCTGATAGCATCCAACAAAGTAGAATCTTTATTTACTAAACTCCACTTTATTTGCTGGGCGGTGTATTTCAAAAAATCTCTTTGTATATTTTCGGTTTTATGAGGGGCAAGTATTTCCCATATAATATGTATATGGTTTGGCATTATTACGAAGGCTATTACTTTTACTCTTTTGTTATCACTTAAAAATTTCAAACTGCTAATTACTAATTTTTTGTGTTCGTCATCTTCAAGTAGTTTAACCCAGTTTAGATTGGTGGCTGTGAAAAAATAAACATTGGATTCTTTTCTGATGGATGGCATTTTGTAAAAGTACTCATTTGATAGGAATAGATGCTGAATATATTTTGAGAGTACAAAGTTTGCAGGTGAAAAAAACACCTGCAAAGGCAGCAATTGAAAAAGTGATGATTAATAGAAATAGGTATAAATTTTAATCACACAAATTTATACTCAAAATCGAATTATTTTTACTCTAAAAATTTTTCTTGTTTTTCTTTATTTTCCTCCAAAAACACCCTTTTTTCCACCTCCAACCCTCTGAAACCCCATTAAACCCTCAAAAATCGGTTTTTGTGTTAAATATTATTCCAGTTAAATGATATAATGTTTAAATCTCGAGATTTAAAGTTTCAATCAAATTAAAAAAATATTTTTTAGTACGATTTAAATATTCTTTCACATTATTGTTCACAACAATGATGTGAAAAGTTGTACTAATGATATTAAAGAAATATTTTATCACATTAAAAGCCATGGCTTTTAATGTAATTGAAACAATTTTTAAGATTATAAAAATATTCTACAACATTATTGGAGTGAATAATAAAGTTATAAAATATTTTAATCTTGAGATTTATTGTTCCAATGAAGTTATTGAAAGTTTTTTTGACATTAAAAACGGATTTCGGGGTATTTCGGGAATTCTGGCGCAAAAAGAACAAAAAACAAGCCTCTGAAAGGTACTGCTTTAATCAAAAATTGAAACGTCTTCGTGTCAAACTGGAACATCTTCATGTCAAACTGGAATGTCTTCGTATCAAACTGGAACGTCTTCATGCCAAACTGAAACGTCTTCGTGTCAAACTGGAATGTCTTCGTATCAAACTGGAACGTCTTCATGCCAAACTGAAACGTCTTCATGTCAAACTGGAACGTCTTCATGCCAAACTGAAACGTCTTCATGTCAAACTGGAACGTCTTCATGTCAAACTGGAAAGTCTTCATGCCAAACTGGAATGTCTTCATGCCAAACTGAAACGTCTTCATGTCAAACTGGAACGTCTTCATGCCAAACTGAAACGTCTTCATGTCAAACTGGAACGTCTTCATGTCAAATTGAAACGTCTTCATGTCAAACTGAAACGTCTTCATGTTAAACTGAAACGCATCGGAGATACCCGGAAACGCTGCTTTCATATATCTTCAAATCAAATGCAACCTTTTTACCAAAAAAAGACTCATATATATAATAAAATCAAAAACTTATTAAAACGATTGAATATCGAATCTTATTGGCAAAGCTCCAAGTTTTAATTACTTTTGTTTGAAAATCAGAATGGATTACTGTCAATGAAATTTCTTTTACGTCAAAAATCTTTTCTTTTATTAATGACACTGATTGTTTCAATCGGCTCAAAAGCCCAATTGACAACAAGTACAGCAATGACTCCGGCACAGCTTGTCCGGAATGTTTTACTAGGCACTGGCATCTCTGCTACTAATATTACCTATACGGGTTCGCCGCTTGCCTGCGGAACTTTTAACGGAACAGCTTCCAATCTTGGTTTATCCACAGGTGTACTGCTTGCTACCGGCAAAATATCCAATGCAATAGGTCCCAATAATAATTCGGGAACTACCACTATTTTTAATCTCAATGGCGACCCCGATTTGAATTTAATCACTGCTCCGTCTTTAAGTTATGATGCGGCAGTGCTTGAGTTCGATTTCGTTCCGAGAACAGATACCGTCAAGTTCCGGTATGTTTTCGGTTCCGAAGAATACATGGAATATGTAAATTCTCCGCCGCTACCCGCAACTGTCAACGATGGTTTCGGTTTTTTTATCAGTGGGCCCGGAATTAGCGGTCCTTTCAGCAACAATTCAAAAAACATAGCAGTTATTCCGGGCACCACATTGCCCGTTACTATGTATAATTTAAGTTTGAATAATCACAGCCAGTATTATTTTGATAACGGCAACGGACTTGGTTCGGGCACTGCGCCTGATGGATTGACCATTCAATACGATGGTTTTACTGTTCCGTTAACTGCTGTTTCTCCAGTCCAGTGCGGACAAACATACCATATAAAAATAGCAATTGGAGATGGATATGACCATTCGAACGACTCCGGGGTTTTTCTGGAAGCAGGAAGTTTTTCCAGTGCCGAAAATATTCCGATGACTTCCAATACTATTGTTGCCGGACAATTTGTTACTCCTGATACTGTTTTATATGAGGGATGCGGAGATGCCTGGATTCATTTCAAAAGAATTGGAACTCCCTGTTCTCTTGCACAGCCCGATACTGCATATTATACCGTAAGCGGTACCGCTACTAACGGCGTTGATTATACTGCCATTGGCGACAGCGTTATATTTCCTGCCAATGTCGATACTACTTCCATTCATATCAAAACAATTCCTGATTTGTTAATCGAAGGAAACGAAACGATTACTTTATCCATTCATAACTCCACACCCGCATCATCCATAACCATTACCATTATTGATTCTCCGCCATTAACTGTTCAGCTAAATCCTGATGTAACATTTACCTGTCCTTCTTCTGCATTAGTATTAACAGCTATTCCAGCAGGCGGCACCAATCCGTTCGGATACCAATATAGCTGGATAAATGCAACGGGAAATTCAAATACAGTTACCGTAAATCCTTTGCAAACTACTCCATATTATGTTACAGTTACTGATGTTTGCGGAAACACAGCTACTGACAGTACGCATGCAATTGTAACTGCCTACACTCCGCTTAAATTGGGAGTTACGCCTGATACAACTATCTGCAGCGGTGATTTTCTTACCCTTCGGGATACAGTTTCCGGCGGGCGTTCTCCTTATGTTTACAATTGGAGTCCGATAGCAGGCAATGCAGATTCGTTATTAATTAACCCTACTTCCACGACTATTTATGCTGCTACTGTTACCGACCAATGTTCACAGTCTGTTTCACAACAGATTAAAGTAATTACCAATTCCGTACAGGCTAATTTTTATTTTGATTTTACTTCCAGCCAAAATATTCAGTTCAACAATACTTCTTCAGGTGCAATAAGTTCCTATTGGAATTTCGGAGATGGTTCTTTGGATTCTGTTTCTTCGCAAACAAGCCCTGCGCAGTATTTTGCAAGTGGAGGAACATTTACGGTTAAGCTTGTTGTCACTAATCAACAGGGATGCAAGGACTCCATGTCGCAGACTTTAGTAATTTTACCCGACTTTTATTTCTATTTCCCTAATTCATTTACTCCAAATCACGATGGGAGAAATGATATTTTTACAGCTGTCGGATTGGGAATAAAAACATATAGGATGAATATTTATAATCGTTTCGGGGAATTGATTTATCAAACTGAAGACATTACAAAAGGATGGGATGGAACGTATATGGGCGCCGAAGCGGAAATCGGTGTATATATTTGTCAATTCGAAGTGGAAACTTTTAATGCTGATAAGTTTAAAAAAATCGGCAGCGTTACTTTGCTGCGGTAAAAGCAACAATGAATGAATAAAAAGCATTTCATATTAGTATTAATTTTAGTTTTTCTTTCGCTGAAGAATTTCGCCACTCACATTGTGGGTGGCGATATGTATTACGATTGCCTGGGAGGCAACAATTACCTTGTCACTTTAAAGCTTTACCGCGATTGTTATAACGGACAGGCGCCTTATGATAATCCGGCAACGATATTTATCTTTGATAATGCAGGTAATTTTATTGATAGTGTAGAAATTCCTTTTCCCGGTTCTGTGCAATTGCCTTCTCCTGTTACCAGCCCTTGTTTCACACCTCCTACAAACATTTGTGTGGAAGAAGCAATTTATCAAACCACAATAAATCTGCCTCCATTGGCCGGCGGATATGATATAATGTATCAGCGGTGTTGCAGGAATATCACCATTCTTAATTTAGTTAATCCGGGCAATGTAGGCTCTTCCTATATTGCCCATATTCCTGACCCCGGAATAGCTGCCTGCAACAGCAGTCCGCGATTTAATAATTTCCCGCCGATATTTATTTGTGCCGGTGTTCCTTTGGTATTCGACCATTCAGCTACCGACCCTGATGGAGATTCGTTGTACTATCAGCTTTGCGACCCTTACATCGGTCTTGACCCTAACTGTCCGATGCTTGGTACTGCTGCCGCAGCAGGCTGTCCAATCATTGCTACACCTCCTCCTGTAAGTTTTGTTCCATGGCTTACTCCTTATTCCGGAAGTTATCCCATGAGTTCTTCTCCCGCAATGACTGTAAATCCTGTAACAGGATTACTCACCGGAACTCCCAATATGATTGGCCAATGGGTGGTTGGTGTCTGCGTAAGCGAATATCGAAATGGTGTTTTGATTGATGTAAACAAACGTGATTTTCAGTTTAATGTAGTTAACTGTCCTAATATTCCGGTGGCTTCCATTCCTGCGCAGCAGTCATTCTGCACCGGTTTCACGGTCAATTTCAATCAAGCGAGTCTTAATGCATTTACATATCATTGGGATTTCGGGGTACCCGGAATTACTACTGATACTTCGGATATATGGGCGCCTACGTATACTTACACTTCTCCAGGTACTTATACGGTTACGCTTACCATCAATCCCGGTCAGTTATGTGCTGATACCGCAACAAGTGTTTTTATTATCGACTCGCTGCTGAATCCTTCATTCACGCCACCTGCAGGACAATGTATAAATCACAACAGCTTTAATTTTTCTGCCGCAGGCGTATTCAGTAACACTGCCACTTTTCTATGGAGCTTCGGAAATGCAACGCCGGCAACCAGTACACAGCAGAATCCTTCCAACATAGTTTTTAATTCGGCAGGAGCAATACCTGTTACGCTTACTATATCTGAATACGGATGTTCGAAATCCTATACTGATACTGTTCATGTATTTCCGAAGCCTGTCCCCAGTTTCACCACGTCCACCAATGTAAGCTGTATCCTTAATCCGGTTCAGTTTATTAATAATTCTACAGGCAATCCTCCATTAACTTACTTCTGGAATTTCGCCAACGGCCTGACCTCTACCCTGCAAAACCCTGTTACCACTTATAATGCAGTGGGTACTTATAATGTCAGTCTGATGGTAACGAGCGGGCAGGGATGTGTGGATTCCATTACGTTGCCGAATCAGCTTGCTGTGCAAAATCCGCCTGTGGCATCATTTACAGCTACTCCTGTATGTACCAATTATCAGGTTGATTTTAATGAGACTTGTGCCGGTTCGGTTTTTTATCAATGGAATTTGGGCGATACTTCTACCACAGCTGATACTTCCAGCCTTGCTTCACCCACCTGGGCGTTTCCCGGACCCGGAACGTATACTGCCACACTTACCATTAATCCCGGAACATCCTGCACTGCCACTGTTTCCGATTCATTCCTTATTTATCCCAACCTTGTTCCGCAGTTTAATCCGCCTGCCGGGCAATGTTTGATAAACAACAATTTTTCATTTGCCGGAGGCGGAACTTATACCAATAACAGTACTTTCTCGTGGAACTTCGGTACTCATGCCACTCCACAGGGCAGCACACAGCTCAACCCGACTAATATTGTTTACGATTCCGTCGGAATTTATCCTGTTACTTTTTCCATCAGCGAACATGGCTGCACCGTGAGTGTTACCAATAATGTGATTGTATATCCCAAGCCGTATGGTAATTTCGGGATGCAATCGCCTATCGGATGCGCTATGTATGGCGTTCAGTTTCTCGACAGCTCGTTTGCCACCACTCCATTGACTTATTTCTGGGATTTCGGAAACGGACAGACTTCCACTCTTCAAAATCCGCAGGTAATATTTCCTACACCGGGTACGTACCCTATAACATTAATAGTAACTGACCAGCGCGGCTGCAAAGATACCGTTACTTCTTCCGTTCCGCTTACCGTATATCCTGCGCCACAGGCAGCTTTCAGCGTTTCGCCGAAAGATACTTCCGTTTATTTCCCGAATATAACGATGGCCGACCAGAGCACCGGAGCTGTGGGATGGCAGGTATATTGGGGCGATGGCAGCCACGGCACCAACCCCGATACGATACATCATTACAGTAATCCGGGGCAATATACTATTATGGAAGTGGTGGTAAACCAGTATGGCTGTTATGATACCGCTTATTCCACAGTGGATATTCTGCCTCAATATTTATTCTGGATTCCCAATGCATTTACTCCCGGAAATGCCGATGGATTGAATGATATATTTAAGCCGGTGGTGCTGGGCGTACACAATTATAACTTCTATATTTTCGACCGCTGGGGCGAGCTGCTTTATCATACCACCAATTTTCAGGAAGGCTGGAACGGTTATTATCAGGGCACTATCTGCCCAAATGATGTATATGTATATAAAATTACTTTTGCCGATGATGTGGAAGACAGCAACCATAAATATATTGGGAAGGTTACGATTGTGAGGTGATTAGTCATTAGTCATTGGTTTATTAGTCTGGAGGGGTAACGGGAGTTGTTCCTCCTTTTTATTGGTGGTTTGTAAGAGATAACTCAATTAAAGTAGCTGCTAAATAATCCAAAAAGGTGCAAAGGAGACGCAAATAGGTTCTACGCTCGAGCAATTAGGTTCCCCGATAGAGCGTAGAACAGAAACACTCGAGCGTAGAGGTGCAAAGCTCGAGCGTAGAGCAGAACAGTTAGAGCGTAGAGGTGCAAAGCTAAAGCGTAGAACCTATTTACGTCTCCTTCAAGATTTTCAGCCTTCAAAAAAACCGTTGAATTAGCTTTAATCATTGAGAAGCAACAAAAACCAATCCTGTTTTGGCGAAAGCCGAAACGGGACTGGTTTTTTAATTAAAGGTACTACCTTTTGTACACCCAAGGTGGTGAACAGGAAAGTGGTGGTGGAATAATTTTATTAATCTTCGTCCAGTTCGGTAACTCCGCCCGAAACAATAAATTTCATTACCTCCGAACTCGAAGCATCCACAGGCGTAACATTCTCGACAGGCACTATCAGTAAATTACCCGAAAGCGAATACGACATCGGCACATATACTGCCACAGTTCCTTTTTTCAAATTAAGTTCGGTCAAATCTTCCTGCGTAATAAAACCAAGCTGCTGTATATTGTTTTCTTTATTAATAGTAATCAATACCGGTTTGTTGAACCGTTTTTTGCTTCCCACAAAAGCAGAAATCAAATCTTTAATCGCACTGTATATCGTCTTTATAAAGGGAGTATGTTCCAGCGCATGGTCAAACAGATTGAACATTGGGCGTAATATAATAGACGAACCCAACAGTCCCATCATATAAATAAGCAAAGCAGCAAAAATAATAATGATAAACGGATCGATAACGCGGCTCACAATAGTCCCGAAAATATTGAACAGCGAGCCCACCCAGCTTATTATTTTATATACCATTATCACCGTAATAGCTACGGGAACAGTAATTACCAAGCCCTGTACAAAATATCTTAAACTGTTTTTCATTTTAATTTTAATAGGCCGCAAAATTAACTAAATAAATAGTAGAGGTGCATTAAACTTTCTGAAAAGGAAATAGTCAATAAATTAAATGAAGAATAAAATGAAAACATTTATCTCGACACTTGCACTGGTTTTAAGTTTATGTTTTGCAAACAATGTTTCCGCACAGTTTTATGTCCGCATCCGCCCGATAGCACCTGTAGTAGTAGTTCCTCCGGGTCCAAGTCCGCGGCATGTATGGGTTCCCGGCGAATGGCGGTGGAACAAACGAAGAGGTGAATATGTATGGCGCGAAGGATTTTGGATAGAACCCCGCCCCGGCAGAGTATGGGTTCCGGGATTTTGGGAAGACGGACCAGGCGGTTCCAGATGGATAGCCGGTCATTGGCGAAGAGCCGGAAGAAGAGGATATTAAAGAGTTTTGTTTTTTGTGTTTGTTTTTTTGTGTTTTATGTTTGTTTTGAATGAATGAATGAATCCTGTTCCGGAAAAGTGGAACAGGATTTTTTTATTGTCACCTCCAATCCTAATCAATAGTAAGCTTTATGAACTAAAGAATTTAAAGGAATTTCGAATATCGAATAATGAACATCGAACATCAAAGTGTGTTGACCTGACTTCATAATTAATTATTCGATGTTCATTATTCGACATTATTTTTCAGCTACTTAAATTCCCAAATCAAGAATACTTTCTTTTTCGATGTCAAGCCAATACGTCTGTAAACCCAATCTTTTTGCACCTTCAATGTGTTCCTTCGAATCATCAATAAATAATGTTTCGGAAGCAATAAGATTATTTTCCTCCAATACGAGTTTGAATATTTCTGCATCCGGTTTTCGCATTCCTACTTTATAAGATAAATAAACTTTCTCGAAATAGTTATTCAAATCAGGTATCCCAAAGTCTTTCTGCAGATACTTATGAATCGCATTCATGTGAATTTCGTTGGTATTGCTTAATAAAAAAGTACGGTATCTGCTTTTGATTTTTGCAAGAAACTCCAGTCTTGGGTTGGGCAAATCAAGCAACATTGCATTCCAGGCTTCGTCAATCAGGTAATCTTCGGCATCAATATCGGCACATTTCCGTATTTCATTCCTGAAATCTGCCGGAGAAATTGCTCCTTTATCAATATAATCGAATAATTGTTTTTGTTTGGGCTTCGCAAATAATTTCCCGACTTCCTTCACCCCCATCTCTTCAAACTCACTAACAGTAAGCGAATGGTCAATATTTAATACAACTCCGCCCAGGTCGAAAATTATATTTTTGAAATTATTTAGAGAAATAATCATAATAAAATGATAATAGTGTTTGTTAATTGGATGCAAATATATAATTTCGCAGTCCTAAAATTGCAATAAAAAGCAATTAGGGCCTATAGCTCATTCGGTTAGAGCACCTGACTCATAATCAGGTGGTGCTTGGTTCGATTCCAAGTGGGCCCACAAACAGAAAAGGCTACCTCAAAAGGGTAGCCTTTTCTGTTTATAATAAAGTGTAAATATTATTTCTTCTTTGGCAAATTAGGGGAAGTTACAGTTGACGGTTCGGCAATATCTCCCATATTCCTTTTAAGTTTGTATGTATAACTTTCACTTCTTTCAAACTTCTTTTTCTTGGGTTCATACCTAACCAAGGCGATCGGAAAGTCGGTATAATAGTCATCTGCTCCTTTTTTAAGTTTAAATAAATCTACTTCAAATTCAAATACAGTTTTAGGATTTGTTTCGCTTATTACAAAGTTCTTTGGCACTTCAGTGGAAATCCCTACCGAGCGGGGAACATACCCTTCTTTTGAAATCTGAACCGTATAATATTGGTTGCCCAGCAAATCAAAGGAGAAATGGTGGTCATGTTTAGCAACCGATGAAACTTCTTCACATTCCATTTCTTCGTTACCTTTAAATAATTTCACTGTAACTCCATCTACGGGAATATTGTTGTCAATAGCTAATCCGACCACATGCATACATTCTACAGTGTCCATAGAAGCAGTATATTGACCGTAGGACGGGAGGCTAATAAAAATCAGCAGAATGACAAAAGGAATAAAATAATTTATGTTTCTCATAATAAACTTTTGTTAATAAATAGATTTTTAAAATCTGCTATGTTAAGTTTGCAGGCACAATATTAAGGAATATTTTGAAGATAAGCAATTTATATGCAAAACGCCTCTTTGTAATAAGAATTACAAAGAGGCGTTTTTTGTTGTCCGGTCAGGTCTCGAACCTGAACTCTTCTGGACCAAAACCAGACGTGTTGCCAATTACACCACCGGACAATCTCAATCAGCTTTTACTAATTGGGGGTGCAAAAATAATAAATATACTTAACCAACAAAACTTTTATTTCAATCTTGTCTATTTTTAACGATTACTACATAATATATTTTTTTATCTTCGCCCTGCTTTAAAAGCAAATAATCAGAAATAAAATTTAAATATGAATAATACAGCAAATTATCAAAGGTTAAACAATATCGTAGGATGGGTAGTTTTTTTAATTGCCTCATTTGTTTACCTAAGCACAATAGAAGCATCTGCATCGTTTTGGGATTGCGGTGAATATATTGCATGTGCTTTTAAGATAGAAGTAGGACATCCGCCGGGAGCTCCTTTATTTCTTTTGATAGGAAGAGTATTCAGCTTATTAGCTGGTAGTCATCTTGACAAAGTCGGCATTATGGTAAATAGTATGTCGGCATTATGCAGTTCATTCTGTATTTTATTTACATTTTGGTCAATTACTGCTTTAGCACGTAAAATATATGAGAAATCAGGAGAATTGACAACCGGAAAAATGTATGCAATACTTGGTGCTGGTGCAGTTGGAGCTTTGGCATATACTTTTACCGATTCATTTTGGTTTTCTGCTGTTGAAGGGGAAGTTTATGCAATGTCTAGTTTTTTCACTGCTATTTCTTTCTGGGCAATCACTCGTTGGGAACGGGAAGCAGATGACCCGCATTCAAGTCGCTGGATTATTTTAATTGCATATTTAATCGGATTGGCTGTTGGGGTTCACTTATTGAATTTATTGGTTATCCCTGCTGTTGTGTTTACATATTATTTCAAGAAATATGAAACTGTAACTCGCAAAGGAATTATTATTACAAGTATTTTATCTATTGTAATTTTAGGCGGAATTCAAGGCGGAGTAATTCCGTTAATTGTTAAGCTTGCTGCCTGGTTCGAAATTACAGCAGTTAATTCGTTCGGATTACCTTTTAATAGCGGTACTATACTTTATGCAATTGTTGTTATTGGAGGGATAATTTTGGGATTATATTATACCAAGAAAAAAGCAAAGCCTGTTTTGAATACAATTATTCTTTGCTTTACTGTTTTATTAATTGGTTATTCTTCATTTTTAGTTTTAATAATCCGTTCTCAGGCTAACACCCCTATGGATGAAAACAATCCGGAGAATGCAGTAAATCTTTTATCCTACCTTGGTCGTGAACAATACGGAACCTGGCCATTAATTTATGGGCAGACTTTTGATGCTCCACAAGACCCTAAGAATCCTGCATCTGATGGAAATCCTGTGTATGCAGAAAATAAAAAACTAGGGAAATATGAAATTATTGATGACAGGAAAGGTGCTATTCCTAATTACGATGACCGTTTTTGTATGCCTTTCCCGCGTATGTGGAGCAGCCAGCCAAATCATAAAACTGGATATAAAAACTGGACTAATCCTAGAAATTACCAGCACATAAGTGTTACTAATCCTCAAACTGGAGAACCTGAAACACTTGACAAACCAACCTTTGGACAGAATCTATATTTCTTCTTTGCCTATCAAACCGGATGGATGTACACAAGGTATTTTATGTGGAATTTTGTTGGAAGACAGAATGACATACAAGGGCATGGAAATAGTTCGGATGGCAATTGGATTTCAGGTATTACTCCTTTAGACAAAGCCCGCTTAGGGCCTCAGGAAGGATTACCTGATGGGGCAGATAATAATAAGGCGAAAAACAAAATGTATTTTCTTCCTTTGATATTAGGTTTGTTAGGCCTATGGTATCAAATAAGAAAGGACAATAAAAATGCCGTAATTGTTGGGTTGTTATTTTTCTTCACAGGTATAGCAATTGTTGTTTACTTGAATCAAAAACCTTTTGAACCGCGCGAAAGGGATTATGCTTATGCCGGTTCTTTTTATGCATTTGCTTTCTGGATTGGGTTAGGAGTTTTACCTGTCTTTGATTTCCTTGAAAAGAAAATGAAACAAACAACCGGTGCAATTGCAGCCACAGTTATTTGCTTAATTGCCGTTCCTGCTGTTATGTGCAAAGCCGAATGGAACGATCACGATAGAAGTCACAGAACTATTGCAAGAGATTTTGCAAATAATTATTTAAACTCCTGTGCAAAAAACGCTATTTTATTTACAAATGGAGATAATGATACCTTCCCGCTTTGGTACGCTCAGGAGGTAGAAGGAATCCGAACGGATGTAAGGGTAATTTGTTTAGAGTTATTAAACACCGATTGGTATATTGACCAATTGGTTCATAAAGCTTATGACTCAGACCCTGTTCCTTTTTCGTTAACTAAAGAACAATACAGACAAGGTACTCGCGAAGCTGTTCTATTTAAAGACAGAGGAGTGAAAGGATACATCAATGTGAAAGATCTTGTGGAGTTTGCAAAAAATGATGATGCAGACCATAAACTTGAAATGGGAGGAGGAACAAGTTACAATTATTTCCCTACTAAGAATATGAGTATTCCTGTTGACAGTGCTACAGTTGTTAATAACGGAACTGTTCCTAAAGAACTTGCAAACCGTGTTCTTAAAAGTATCGACTGGACAATGCCAGGAAACTATGTGCAGAAAAACTATGTGATGGTTTTGGACTTATTAGCTCACAACGATTGGAAACGTCCTGTTTATTTTGCTGCTACAGCTCCTGCCCGTTCTTATATGAACCTTGCGCCTTATTTACAACTTGAAGGATTAGCTTATCGTTTAGTTCCTGTGAAGCAGAATCCTGAAGAGCAGCAGCAGGAAACAAGAATTAATACTGATATAATGTATAATAACATTATGAATAAATTCCTTTGGGGAGGTATGGATAAACATGGAATATTCCTTGATAATGTGTTTATCAGTTCTTGTGCTTTGAATATTCGTCAGCGTTGCGGAGCTTTGGCAAATGCGTTAATTGAGGAAGGTAAAAAAGACAAAGCTATTAAAGTGCTTGATAAATGTGTTGAAGTTACTCCACAGGAAAATGTTCCTTACGATGTTACTATGTATGCTATTACAATGGGATATTATCAGGCAGGAGCAATTGAAAAGGGAAATGCATTGGCTAAGAAATTATTCGATAATTATGAAAGCAATATCAGATATTTCTATTCATTCGATAGAAAGGAACTGCCAACATTTGGCAACGACCCTGAACAGGCACAGGATATTATGGAGCGTTTAATATATTTTGCAAACAACTTTAAACAAACTGCATTATCAAAAGAATTTGAAGACCGTTATTCAAAATTGTTGCAGGCATATAATTTATCGTCTCTGAAACAGAAGTAAATTAATTACGAATTACGAATTACGTTCGTAATTCGTAATTCGCAATTCGTAATTTTCTTGTATTTAGTTCGCCCTCCATATTTATATAAAAAAATTCTTTCGAAGGCAATCTGGAGGTTGAATCCACTGGAAAAAAAAATCTATTTGACATTTGATGATGGACCAATACCTGAAGTTACTTCCTGGGTTTTAAATCTTTTGAGACAGTCAACTATTAAAGCAACTTTCTTTTGTGTTGGTGAAAATGTTGCTAAAAACCCTGAAATATTTAATCAAATAATAGAAGACGGACATTCCATAGGAAATCATACTTTCAATCATTTGAATGGATGGAATACAGATACTAATAAATACATCCAAAATATAAAACTATGTGATGAATTGGTTCATTCCAATTTATTTCGACCACCGTATGGCAAGCTAAAACCTACTCAATCCTTACTTCTTAATCCTAAGTATAAAGTTATAATGTGGGATGTGCTGAGTGGAGATTATGATAAAGAAACACCGCCCGAAAAGTGTTTGAAAAATGTAAATGATAATGTGCGTAATGGGTCTGTTATTTTATTTCATGATAGTTTGAAAGCACAATTAAATATGCAATATGCATTGCCGCTGTTTATTTCTTATGCTAAAGAAAAAGGTTTTCAGTTTGCAAGGTTGGAATAGACTGCAAACAAATTATTTTATTATGGGAAGTTTAAAAAGTGTTTAAATCAATTCGCAATTAAACAACTCGGCAAAGTGATACTTTAATTTCTCTTTCACTTCTTCTTCATTCACTTTGCGCCCAAGTTCTTTATCCATTGAAGTTACCGCCTTGTCAACAATTCCGCAGGGGATAATATTATTAAAATAAGATAAATCAGTATTTACATTTAATGCAAAGCCGTGCATAGTCACCCATCGACTTGCGCGAACTCCCATCGCACATATTTTACGGGCTTTTAATGGATTTCCTACATCAAGCCAAACTCCTGTTTCTCCTTCGCTCCTTCCTGATTCTATTCCATATTCTGCCAAAGTGCGAATTACCATTTCTTCCAGAAAGCGCAAATATTTATGTATGTCAGTGAAAAAATTATCTAAATCTAAAATGGGATAACCAACTATTTGTCCGGGACCGTGATAGGTAATATCGCCGCCTCTGTTTATCTTATAATAAGTTGCATGTTTTTCTTTTAGCTGAGTTTCATTAACCAGCAGATTTTGTTCATCACCGCTTTTACCTAGTGTATAAACATGCGGATGCTCGCAAATGAGTAGATAATTATTTGTGATTTTTTGTTTGCTTTCGGATAAATTTCTATTTGATATTTTAGTTTGAACTACACTATCAAATAGTTTTTCCTGATAATCCCAGGCTTGCTTATAGTCTATCAATCCTAAATCTATAAACTTAACCCGCTGCATTATTTAACTTCGGAAAGTTTAGATTTTAAATGATTAATTACATTTATTTCCATTAAATCGGCTCCTCTCAATTCCCCTAAAACAATGGAAATCCAGTCGCCAAGATGAATAAAATAAATTGCTTTTTCTATTGTTGAATTTCCTTTTGAAAAAACTTCAGTAATATTTGGAGTATATTTTTTAATTACTTCCTTATTGATTTCTACACGTGTTAAATTTCTTGAATATTCATCTTTGTCAAGAAATATAAGAACAGATAAATTATCATTTTTCTGAGTCCAGCCTACCAATTCATTATGGTTCATTTCAGGGATAACCTGATGCCAGCAAAGTACTTTTGAATTTTCATTTAATTGCTGACGGAAACGGATTGCAATTCCTTCATTATAGGTAGTAGCATATATTACAGGTATTTTTCCTAATATTTTATTGGCAATAGATGTTGCTTCTGCGATTATGTTTTTCTCTTCGGCATCTAATAATTTAATTGCTTCTTCCAATTCAGCTTTATAATTGTTTGTTATGATTTTATTAAAACCAAGTACAAAAAACAGTTGAGTTAACGAATATCCTAAACACGAACGAGGCGGCATTCCTCCCGGAACAACAATGCAATCGAATCCATTGGCTTTTGAAATCTCAGCAACTTTTCCACCTGAAGTAATACAAACAATTTTAGCCTTTTTAGCAATTGCAAGTTCAAGACAATTTAAAGTTTCTTCTGTATTTCCTGAGTAAGAAGAAATAATTACCAGCGTCTTTTCATTTACATAAGCCGGAATAAAATATCCTTTTGCAACATTAATAGGAACATTTGCATTTGCAACCACTAATTCGGCTACTATGCTTCCGCCAATACCAGAGCCCCCAAGCCCGCATATCAATACATTTGAGATTTTATTTGGAGACGCCGTCAATTTTGCATTGTCGCCAATATTTATTGCCTCTGATAATTGTTTTGAAAACTTTTCTACTAATGATTTCATATTCTTATTATTTATTTTTGGAATGTAAAAATACTCTTTTTGCCTTTATGCCATATCAATTATAATTATTATTCACAATTTATAATTCCATAGAACGTATATTTGTCAAAAATTCAACAATAATAAAATGAGCAACGAATTAAACGAACAGGAAATATTAAGAAGAAATAAACTTGCGGACATTACCAAGATGGGCATTGATGCTTATCCTGCTGCATTGGTTGAGATAAATGCCAATTCCAAAAACATATTGGAAAACTTCACTCCTGAAAAGGCAGAAAATTATAAAAATATTAATATCGCCGGTAGAGTAATGAGCATTCGCGATATGGGAAAGGCTGCTTTTGTTAGTCTTCAGGATGCAACAGGTAGAATTCAACTTTATATTAAACGTGATGACCTTTGCAAGGAAGAGGATAAATCCACTTATGATTTATTATTCAAAAAATATACTGATATAGGCGATATTATTGGTGTTACCGGTTTTGTTTTTATTACAAAAATGGGCGAAACATCTATACACGTTGAGACTTTTAAAATGTTGAGTAAGGCTTTACGTCCGTTGCCGGTTGTAAAGATTGATGAACACGGTGTGGCTCATGATGAAGTTACTGACCCTGAATTTCGTTATCGTCAGCGGTATGTGGATTTGATAATTAATCCACATGTGAAGGAAACTTTTATGAAACGGACTAAAATGGTGAATACCATTCGTGATTTTTATAATGCAAAAGGTTATCTCGAAGTGGATACTCCAGTGTTGCAGGCTATACCTGGTGGCGCAACTGCCAGACCCTTTACCACACATCACAACACATTAAATATTCCGATGTACTTGCGTATTGCAAACGAATTATATCTGAAAAGATTGATTGTTGGCGGATTTGATGGTGTATATGAATTCTCCAGAAACTTTAGAAATGAAGGGATGGACAGAACTCATAATCCTGAATTTACAGTAATGGAGCTTTATGTAGCCTATAAAGATTACAATTGGATGATGGATGTTACCGAAGAATTGATTGAGAAAATTGCTATGGATTTGAATGGGACGACACAAGTGATTGTCGGAGATAAAACCATTGATTTTAAACGCCCTTTCAAGCGTGTTACGATGTTTGAATCCATTAAAGATTTTACCGGAATTGATATCAGTGCCATGGATGAAAATCAATTACGTGATGTATGCAAACAATTAAATATTCCTGTGGATAACTCGATGGGTAAAGGAAAGCTGATAGATGAAATATTTGGTGCGAAATGCGAAGGCAATTATATTCAGCCTACTTTTATTACTGATTATCCAATTGAAATGAGTCCGCTGACTAAAAAACATAGAAGCAAAGAAGGACTTGTTGAACGATTTGAATTAATGGTAAATGGTAAGGAGCTTGCAAATGCTTATTCCGAATTAAACGACCCGCTCGACCAGAGAGAACGCTTTGAAGAGCAGGCACAGCTTATGGAACGCGGTGATGATGAAGCAATGTTTGTTGATCAGGATTTCCTGCGTGCGCTGGAATATGGTATGCCGCCAACATCCGGTATTGGTATTGGTATTGACAGACTGGCAATGATTATGACTAATTCTCATTCCATTCAGGATGTATTGTTTTTTCCGCAAATGCGACCTGAAGAAATTAAAAAAGCTGCTGTTGTTTTGAAACCGGAAGAAACAAAAGTACTTGAAGTGATAACGAATACAGTACCTTCAACAGTTAACAGTATAAGTGAAAATCTCGGTGAAGGATTTTCAAAATCGCAGATTCAAAAGATTTTAACTTCGCTTACAGAAAAAGAAATGATTAAAAGGGAAGGACCAAATTTCTTTGTTAAATAAATAATTTATATGAAAAAAATAGCGGTAATAGGTGGAGGAAGTTGGGCAACAGCGCTTGTAAAAATGTTGTGTAACAATGTAACTGAAGTGCATTGGTGGATAAGGAATGCGGATACTATTGAGTACATCAAAAAATATAAACACAATCCTAATTACCTCACGTCTGTTCAGTTTGATACTGAAAAGCTGGCTTTAAATTCGGATTTGAAAGATGTAATTTCCAAAGCTGATGTATTGATACTTGCTGTGCCTTCTGCTTTTTTGAAAGATGCACTTGCCGGAATTACATCTGCTGATTTTAATGGCAAACAAGTGTTTTCGGCTATCAAGGGAATTGTGCCGGAACATAATTTAATAGTAGGGGAATTTTTTAATACTGAATATAAAATGCCGATGCAAAACATTGGTGTTATTTCCGGACCTTGCCATGCGGAAGAAGTGGCGATGGAAAAACTTTCTTACTTAACCATTGCTTCGCAAAGCAAGGATAACGCCACTTTTGTAGCTTCGCAATTAAATTGCAGATATATTAAAACTACCGTTTCGGATGATATTTACGGCACGGAATATTCGGCGGTATTAAAAAATGTATTTGCTATCGCGAGCGGTATTTGTCATGGTTTGGGATACGGTGATAATTATCAGGCGGTACTTATTTCGAATGGCATACAGGAGATAAAACGCTTTGTGGATACGGTTCATCCTATTGACAGAGATATTAACAGCTCGGCTTATCTCGGCGATTTGCTTGTTACTGCTTATTCACAATTCAGTCGTAACCGCACTTTCGGAGGAATGATAGGAAAAGGTTATTCTGTAAAATCGGCTCAACTGGAAATGAATATGGTGGCTGAAGGATATTATGGAACGAAATGTGTGCACGAAATAAATAAACAGTTTAAAGTGGATATGCCTATTACCACTGCTGTTTATCATATTTTATACGAGCGGATTTCTCCGGTTATTGAAATGAAAATACTTTCGGATAAATTATCCTGAGGAAGAAAAAGAAAAGAATTTCGAATAATGAACATCGAATATAGAATTTTGAAGTAAGCAACTCACTTCGACATTCATTATTCTAGATTCATTATTCGATATTTTTTTAAAACACCTTTTATAAATTTTGAAAACTTAGTGTCCTGTCAACGCTTTGTAATCGGCAGCAGAAAGTAAATTGTTTATCTGTGCAGCATCTTTCATTTCTACTTTTATCATCCAACCGGCTCCGTAAGGATCTTTGTTTACCGCATCAGGTGTGGCATCCAAGCCTTTATTTACTTCTTTTATAACTCCTGAAACAGGCATAAATAAATCAGAAACAGTTTTCACAGCTTCCACAGTTCCAAAAATCTGTTCGTGTTCTATTTCTTCTCCCAAAGTAGTAATATCAACATAAACAATGTCTCCAAGCTCGCCTTGCGCAAAATCAGTGATGCCTACATAAGCAATATTACCTTCTACACGAACCCATTCGTGATCTTTGGTGTACTTTAAATTTTCAGGAAAATTCATATTTTATAATTTTTTATTTTTTTTATGAGTGCAAATTTATATTTAATTCTCAAACGGCAACATGATTTTATTCATTTGGTTTATATTTCAACACAGAGAACGCTGAGAAAACAGAGTTTCACTGAGCATTTCTCTGTGAAACTCTTTTAAACTCTGTAAACTCTGTGTTGAAAAAAGAGGAAGGTGATATAATTGATGAAAAAAGTACTAATTCTTTTTTTTGGAAACATTTATTTATGAACAATTCCAAACTTCTTAATCACTTTTTTAAAAGTCCTTTTAATTCTGAATTTCAGAAGATTTTCAGGTCAAATAAACGCTCGTATTTTTTGTATTGATTTTAGTGTTTTTTTGTCTGTTTTTCGGGTACAAAAACCATGTGCTCAGAAATATATTAGGATACCAGCCTAATTATTTTTAATAAATCGTTCGCAAAACCAAAAGATTTAACATATAAATGCTCAAAACAGGATTTAATGGTCTTTTTGAACTGAAATTTTCAATTTATCGGGAAGAAAAAATAGAATTTTATTTACAAAGTATGTACTTTCTTCAACAAATTATATACTTTCTTCAACAAAGTATATAATTTGTTGAAGAATTGACCTTATTTCCGCAAGAAAAAATATTTTTTCTTCTAAAAAGAATAGTGTTTTTTCTGTCCCGTATATTGTTTCTTTTTAGCTGTATATTTTATGTATCAAAATCAATATAATTTATAACTCATTTATTGGTACATTTTGCAGAATAAAAACACTCGAACCTGTAAAATATAGTGTTGATAAGTATTTGAAAGGAATAATATAATTTTGTGGTGTGCTATATTACTATACCTTTGAGAAAATCTTTAGAACTAAATCTACGGAGGTTAAATTAAATCACATGTATGTACCATTAACTTGTAACCGCGCCTGTCTTCAATGGTCACGTCCGGAATTTCATTATTATTTATTCACAAGGATTTATCCTAACACGGATACCAACCCTGATTTCCCGGGTGCGCTTGTTATTAATGATGGTGCCAGAGATTTATGGAAAGATTATTATATAGCACACGCTGCTAAAAAGACTGCTTCGGCTGACCAGCTTTATGTTAAAATTATTGACCAGACTGTAGTATTAATGGGTAATGTGGAAACAGCAAGTGCTGATGATGTGGCTAAACTTGAAGGATCGGGCTTCACAGCCAACAAACTTACAAAAACCGCAGAGCCTCAAACAGCCACGCCTATTGACCTGATGCAGATGGTACAAGGCAAAGGGAATTTTAAAATAGAATATACCTGTGATGAATTTATGAATTATTGCAAGGGTCGTACACGGCTAAAAGGTGCGCCGGATACTGCTTGGGTGGAAGAGGAATCGAGCGCTTCGGAAACAATGCACTTTACAGGTTATACCCGTGGTAATGATACCGAAGTGCAGATATGCGCTTCAGGTACTGCCGGACAAAGTGATTGGAGTGGTTCTATTTTTGTGATGGTGGCATAAAAAAGCAATATCCATTTTGTATTAAAAGCTCCGTAGTGATACGGAGCTTTTATATTTTTAAGAAGATTTATAAATATAACTATGCGACGAAACGAATTGGTTATTCCTTTATTTTTCGTATACTTGCAATCCATTAAAATAAAAATGAAATGAGCAAAATAGCATTAATTACAGGAGTAACCGGTCAGGATGGCGCATATTTGGCAGAGTTGTTACTCGGCAAAGGATATACTGTACACGGTATCAAGCGTAGAAGTTCGATGTTCAATACCGGCCGGATTGATCATCTATACAAAGATCAGCACGAAAACAAAGTAAATTTCTTTCTTCATTATGGCGATTTGACTGATTCTACCAGCCTTATCCGAATTATACAGGAAGTTCAGCCGGATGAAATATATAATCTTGCTGCACAATCTCATGTTAAAGTTTCGTTCGAAACGCCCGAATATACAGCAAATGCCGATGCCATCGGAACATTGCGTATTCTGGAAGCAATACGTATTTTGAAAATGGAAAAGAAGACTAAGTTTTATCAGGCTTCTACTTCCGAGATGTATGGCTATGTGCAGGAGATTCCTCAAAAGGAAACTACACCTTTTTATCCGCGTTCGCCTTACGGAGTAGCTAAAGTATATGGTTTCTGGATTACCAAAAACTATCGCGAAGCTTATAATATATTTGCATGTAACGGAATTTTATTTAATCACGAAAGTCCGATACGCGGCGAAACCTTTGTTACCAGAAAGATTACACGTGCAGTTGCCAAAATACATTTGGAGTTGCAGGATAAATTATATTTGGGAAACCTTGATGCAGAGCGCGATTGGGGACATGCCAAAGATTATGTGGAAGGAATGTGGATGATGATGCAGCAGGATGAGCCGGATGATTTTGTGTTGGCAACAGGCAAAAAAATTACTGTTCGTAAATTCGTTGAACTTGCCTTCGGCGAAGTAGGAATAAAATTGAAATGGGAAGGTAAAAACGAACACGAAAAAGGAATAAACATTGCAACAGGAAAAGTGGTTGTGGAAGTTGACCCGGAATATTTCCGACCTACAGAAGTTGAATTATTAATTGGCGATGCTTCGAAAGCCAAGAAAAAACTAGGCTGGGAACCAAAACATACTCTCGAACAACTTGTAAGTGAAATGGTGGACAGCGATATTAAATTATTCAAGAAAGATAAATATCTGCTTGAAGGAGGACATAAAATAATGAATTTTCACGAGTAAGAAAATCATTAAAAAGAATATCGAATTTATAAGAAAGAATATCGAATATCGAACATCGAATGATGAATGTTGAAATATGTTATGGGTGAAAAAAAATTCGATTTAGAAGAAAGATTGGTAGAATTTTCATTGAGAATTATGGATCTGGTAGAAATAATGCCTGATAATAAGATAGCAAATCATATTGCGGGGCAAATGCTGCGGTCAGGAACATCTCCGGCATTAAATTATGGTGAGGCGCAAAGTGCAGAATCGAGAAATGATTTTATTCATAAAATGAAAATTTGTTTAAAAGAATTGAGAGAAACGAATATTTCGTTGAAAATAATTAAAAGAAAACCATTAGTTAAAACATTTGAAAAGGTTGATTTTATTTTAACAGAATGCAATGAACTGATATCGATATTTGTAAAAAGTATTGCGACTGCTGAAACAAATAGAGTAAAATAAAAAGTTATTATAAAAAGAATTATGAATGCCGAACATCGAATAATGAATGTTGAAGTTTGAAGTTACTAATACACTTCGAAATTCGAAATTCAATATTCATTATTCGAAATTCATTTAAAAAGTATGAATTCTACTTCTAAAATATATATTGCCGGACATCGCGGAATGGTTGGCTCGGCTATTCATAGAAAACTTTTGAAAGAAGGATTTACAAATTTTGTAACCCGAACTTCAAAAGAATTGGATTTGAGAAATCAGCAGGCAGTTGCTGATTTTTTTGCAAAGGAAAAACCCGAATATGTTTTTCTGGCAGCAGCCAAAGTAGGCGGTATTGTTGCAAATAATACATACCGCGCCGATTTTATTTATGAAAACACAATGATTCAATCCAATGTGATTCATTATTCTTATGTTAATGGAGTGAAGAAATTAATGTTTCTCGGGTCGTCGTGTATCTATCCGAAACTGGCACCTCAGCCGCTTAAAGAAGAATATTTATTAACCGGGCTTTTGGAAGAAACCAATGAACCTTATGCTATCGCGAAGATATCCGGAATTAAAATGTGCGATGCATATCGCAGTCAGTATGGCTGCAACTTTATTTCGGTGATGCCAACAAATTTATATGGGGAGAATGATAATTACGATTTGAATAATTCTCATGTATTACCTGCCTTAATAAGAAAAATTCATACTGCAAAGAAAGAAAATAAACCTACAGTAGAAATATGGGGAACAGGCACACCAATGCGCGAATTCCTTCATGCCAACGATTTGGCAGATGCCTGTTTTTTTCTGATGCAAAACTATAATGAACCGGGATTAGTAAACATCGGTGTTGGCGAAGATATTACTATAAAAGATTTGGCATTGCTCGTGAAAAAGATTGTTGGATATACAGGCGATTTAAAATTTGATACCTCAAAACCGGATGGCACTCCCCGTAAATTAATGGATGTAAGCAAGCTTCATTCATTCGGTTGGAAACATAAAATAAATCTTGAGCAAGGGATTGCTGATGTATATTCCGAAGTAAAAGATAAATTATAAATAATTACTGTAAAGACACCAAACGCAAAGAGCTTAACGTGTTTCTGACTTAGCGGCAATAATATGAAACAACTACTACTACTTTTATTTCTATTACCTACCCTATTATTTGCTCAACAAAATTTGCAGCTGAACAGAGAATGGGGATTGAAATATGAGAAGGAGAAAAACAAAATATCAGGAAAACAGCATAAAGATTCTATAGCTAAAAAAGATATTAATTCCTCGGAAGACCTTTCCTGTTTCAAGCCATACATCGTTAATCCGGAGTATTCCTTAAAAGATAAATCCAAAGGAAATTATCTTTACCGTAAACTTAAAAAAGAAAGTTTAATAATTGTAAATGATACTGCGGATAAATTTCATATGAACGTTGACCCTTTATTTAATTTCCAATTTGGAAAAGATTTGGATGACAAATCCAATGAAAAACTTTATACCAATACGCGTGGTTTTTTGTTTCGGGGAGGTTACGGAAAAGTCCTTGTAATAGAATCTTCTTTTTATGAAAACCAATCTACGTTTCCAAAGTATATGGATAGTTATATTGCATCAACCAATAATTTGTTTCCACAAACAGCAAATTATGATTATGCTGTGATTCCAGGTCAGGGACGTTCCAAGCCCTTTAAATCAAATGGCTACGATTATGCCATGGCATCAGGATATGTTTCATATACTCCATTTAAAATGTTGAATGTACAAGTAGGAAACGGAAAACATTTTGTTGGAGACGGCTATCGTTCCCTGCTTTTATCTGATAATGCATTTAATTATCCGTATGCAAGAATTACAACTACTTATAAAAATATTCAATACACTAATTTATATACATCCTTTATGAATCTTACTGATGGTGGCGTAAAAACACCACCTCACAGTGAAAGATTATTTCAGAAGAAGACAGGAGCATTTCAAATGTTAAGTTTTAATTTGTTTAGACGATTTCAAATAGGATTATTTCAGGGGATGATTTGGGAGGCAGCCGATTCAACTAATCGTCAGCATTTAAACTTTAATACCTTTGACCCTATTATAGGCGTTAATGCCTTGAGTTATGGAATGCATTACACCAATAATATTTTATTGGGTTCGACATTAAAATTTAAAATTACAAATACTATTTCACTATACGGTCAATATATGCTTGATGATGTAGCTTCTTCAAAAAATAATGGAGGGGAAATAAAAAATAAATATGGATATCAGGTAGGTTTAAAATATTATGATTTGTTCACATTAAAAAATTTGCATTTACAGTTGGAATATAATTATGTTCGGCCTTATGCATATTCTGCTGCAAATCCAGAGCAAAGTTATTCGCATTATAATCAGGCGCTGGCACATCCTTTAGGCGCAAATTTTAATGAAGCAATTGGCTTTATTAATTATCGCTTAAAAGATTTTTTTATTGAACTGAAAGGAATTTATGCAGTGAAAGGTGCTGATAGCTCGTCTTTCAATTATGGTGGGAATATTTTTAAATCCGATAATACATTTCCCAATACACAGAATTTAAATAATATTCAGATGGCACAAGGTGTAAAGACTTCATTAATTATTGAAGATATTCATATTGGTTATTTGGTAAATCCAATTACAAATTTTAATATTGTGGTGGGAATAACCAACAGAACTGAACAGACAAACAAAGCAACAAACAATACACAATTGGTATATTTTGGAATACGAACTTCGTTATCCAATTTGTATTATGATTTTTAAATTATAAGATATGGAATTTTTAATACTTGTTTTTATTACTTCTTTTATGCTGGTGTTGGTTGTAACGCCCTCATTAATTAAGGTTGCAGTTCTTAAAAGGTTATTTGATGACCCAAACGAAAAAAGAAAACTGCACAACCGTGCTATTCCTACAATTGGAGGAGTGATTCTATTTGCAGGAACTTTATTTTCTTTTTCTTTATGGTTTCCCCGAAATCTGATTCATGATCCTATAATAGAATTAAAAGCTATGGATGATTATAAATATATTGTCTGTACATTATTGATAATGTTTTTTGTGGGTATTAAAGATGATATTATTGGCACTGCTCCTGTAAAAAAATTAATTGCTCACATGATGGTGAGTATGATTTTAGTATTGATGGCTGACATACGCATAGTAAGTATGTATGGTATTTTTGGTGTTCACGAATTACCTTATTGGGCAAGTATTTTTCTTTCCATCTTCACTTATATTGTAGTTGTAAATGCGTTCAATTTAATAGATGGTGTTGACGGATTGGCAAGTGGAATAGGCCTGATTGCTTCTGTAGCATTTGGAGCCTGGTTTGCCTTTGCAGGAGATTTTGTAATGGCTTGCCTTGCTATTGCTTTAGCAGGTTCTCTTTCTGCATTTTTATTTTTTAATTTTTCTCCTGCCAAAATATTTATGGGCGATTCCGGTTCATTAACTATTGGTTTGATTATTTGTGTACTTGCAATTAAACTTATCAGTTTTGATGTGAGCACAATTCAAAATGAATTTCTTTTAAAGATTTCCAAGCCTATTTTTGCAATGGCTGTTTTGGTTTATCCATTAACAGATACTTTACGGATATTTATCTATCGGACTGTTCGGGGACTTTCACCTTTTTCTGCTGATAGGAATCACTTGCATCACAGGCTGATAGATATAGGGTGTAATCATAAAAAAACAGTTCTCATTTTATATTTAGTTAACATTGCGATAATCTCACTTTGTCTTTCACTGACATATATTAATCCCACTTATATATTCATCATTATATTTTTCGTTACTTTAATCCTGGCTCAAGTTCCATTTTTCATTAAAAAACATAAACCAAATCACAATCATTCCAAAAAATGAAAAAAGGATATTGCTTTTTTTTGTTTTTTATTGTTATTTGTTTTGGTAATTCTTATTCCCAGCAATTAAATTATACGTTGAGCCGAGATTTCCTTTGGGGAATAGATGATTACTATAACAGCAAAGATCAGAATTTTCAAACTTTTGTTAAGCCTTTCAGGTATGCGGATATTAATAAAATAACGGATTCCACTGCTCAATTTCCGCATCTGTCTCCAAAGAAAAGGACTGAAGAAAAGTCGAATAAAAAGAATAAATTCGAACTGGAAATAGCTCCTTTATTAACTGCTGAAGGCGGTTATCAAGCTTCTTCATCATCAAGAGTTACAAGTGATTTTGCTATAGGAGGAAATTTAGTTTGCAATTGGGGAGATAAATTTTCTATCAATTTTAAAGCTCTTGCAGGTAAAGCAACTTATAATAGCAGCATGGATTCTATTATAAAACAAACTCATGTTATTCCCGGTATCGGGTATGCTTATCGTGCCAATCATGATTCTTTAAATCCTAAATATGCCTATCAATATTATTCGGGTTATTTATCCTATTCTCCTAATAAGGTTTTTAACTTTCAGATTGGTCAGGACAAGCAATTCTGGGGCGATGGATACCGTTCACTCTTTTTATCTGATGTGTCTGCGCCATATCCGTTTATGAAAATCACAACTAATGTTTGGCATTTAACTTATGTGAATTTATATACCATAATGAAAGATGTTACTAATCCATCAGGAATGAAAAGTGACTGGCTAAATAAATATGCTACTTTTCATTATTTGGGATGGAATATTACCAAAAGATTAAATGTTGGTTTGTTCGAATCTGTTGTTTGGCAGGGTTCGGACAGTACACGTCATCGCGGATATGATATTAATTATTTAAATCCTGTTATGTTTTTCCGCCCTGGGGAATATTCAGTAGGTTCTCCTGATAATTCAGTAATAGGAGCAAGTTTCAAGATTAAAGCATTTAAGAAACAACAATTTTACGGGCAACTTATAATTGATGAATTTATTTTGAATGATGTTAAAGCCGATATCAAACATACTTTATTAAATAATAATGCGGTAAAGTGGGGCTGGTGGGGAAACAAACAAGGTTTTCAGCTTGGTTTCAAGAGTTTTGATTTGTTTAAAATTGCTCATCTTAATTTCCAAACTGAATATAACTATGTGCGGCCTTATACTTATTCAGAAGGAAATGTCCAATCAAATTATGGTCATTTTAATCAGCCTTTAGCACATCCTTTGGGAGCAAATTTCTGGGAAGAATGTTCTTTTGTTAATTATAGAATAAAGAGATTTTTTATTGAAGCGAAGTTTATATATGCTATTTATGGTGCAGATAGTGCCGGAACGGATTATGGCAAAAACATTTTTATTTCCTATACAAACCGTCCTTCCGAATATCATAATATTACAACCCAGGGATTCCAGACCAGATTAATTACTTCTTCTTTGCGCGTAGCATGCGTACTTGTACCTCAAATGAATTTTAAAATTGAATTGGGTATGGAAGACAGAATACAGGAAACAAACTATTCAAAAACCCAAATACCATACATCTTCTTTGGTATTCGTACTGACTTAGGTAATTTATATAGCGACTTCTGATTTCAGAAATCTGCAAAGCAAAAATAATATTTCTGGATTAAAAATTTATTGAAGTATTTTTTTTAATTTTTTTAAACATTTTTCTTGTATCAACTCTTTTCTTTACCTAACTTCGTACTTCAATTTGAGTTAACCCTTAATAAAACGAATAAACTATGTTTGAATTAAGTAAAAAAATATTGGAAAAGGTAAGTTTTGATAAAACCCTATTCCGCAAAGAACTTACCAAAGCCGCTAAATGGCTTAAACCTCAGGAAAAAACAATGTTGATGATGTGGTGCCTGGCTACATACGGAAATCAATACAAGGATGTAATAAAGGAAGTTTTTAAAAATATTACTAAGTCTTAATCTGGCTTAATAAAATCAAGATTCTTTTTTAGCCCGCTGAATTTAGTTCGCTTAACAGCCGAATCCTTAAACACACGTTTAAAGGTTTCTTCTGTTAATTCGTAAAAGTCTTTTTTCGTCATTTCCAGAAGCTCAGTTTTTGGATTGAAATAAGGTTCTTTATGAGGTTTGGAAAAACTGTTCCAAGGACAAACATCCTGACAAATATCGCAGCCGAAAACCCAATTATCAAATTTCCCTTTCATTTCCGAAGGGATATTTTCCTTCAATTCGATAGTAAAATACGAAATGCATTTGCTGCCGTCAACCACATAAGGAGCAACAATTGCTGATGTAGGGCAGGCATCAATGCAACGAGTACATGTTCCGCAATAATCTTTTATTTCTTTATCATAATCCAACTCTAAATCAATAATTAATTCGGCAATAAAATAAAACGAACCGCTGTTTTTATTTATCAAATTGCTATTTTTCCCTATCCATCCCAATCCGCTTTTCTTTGCCCAGGCTTTATCAAGCACAGGCGCCGAATCTACGAATGCACGTCCATCAATTTCTCCAATATTCTCCCTGATGAATTCCAATAAAGCGTTCAATTTTTCCTTAATCACAAAATGATAATCCATCCCAAAAGCATATTTGCTGATTTTGGGAGCAGTTTCGTCCTTCTGTTTTTCTTCCGGAAAATAATTAAGCAGCAGAGAAATAACCGACTTTGAATTTGGAACAAGTAATCTGGGGTCTAATCTTTTATCAAAATGATTTTGCATGTATTCCATCTTTCCATGCATATTATTTTTCAGCCAATTTTCCAATCGCGGAGCTTCCTCTTCCAAAAAATCAGCTTTTGAAATCCCGCAATAATCGAAACCCAAACGCTTTATTTCTCTCTTAATTAGCTCTGTATTTTTTGCTGGATTCACTATTTCTAATTTTTAAACAACAAAATATGGGTAAGGGTTAAACTCAAAACTCAATCATAAATAACTGAAAACGATTGCTTTTTATACACATTTGATTGCTTTTGGAGAATTTGTTGTTACTTATTTCAGGTTCCTTTATCCTTCTTTTGAAGAGTTCTAACCTTTTAGTCAATTGTTCTACCTTTTAGTCAATTGTTCTGGAACTTTAAGCAAATGTTCTAGAACTTTTGTCAATTGTTCTGGAACTTTACCCAATTGTTCTAGAACTTTACCCGATTGTTCTAGAACTTTGCGCAATTGCTCCTGAACTTTGGACAATTGTTCTAGAACAATTGACTAAAAGGTAGAACAATGGACTAAAAAGTCTTGAACTCTGATAAATTGGTATTCAAGATTAAAACGAAAGGATAAACTTCTATCGAAAAAGCTTTGGTTTTCAATTATGAGTTGGCAACTGTATTTTCAGGAACCCAGGCATCTTTTGTACCAATGGCAGATTTTCCATTCATTTTTAAATACAAAAAAAGTTCCATCCGGTAAGCCGCAAGCCACTTTATTGGAGCATTGATTATTGCTGCACCCACCACCATTTTTTCTTTCCAGGGCAATTCAATTTCCTTTGTTAAGAGTTCTTCATCGGTAATTTCGCCCATATACATTTTAATCTGTTCCCATTGTTCATCAAGCCGTTCCTGAAAATTACCAAGAGTAAGCGTACTTCGGTAAGCCATTATTTTTTCCCTTTCCTCTGGAGTAATATCATTTTTTACAAATCGCCTCATCATAATACTGCCAATGCCGGATAGATACTGCATCAATTCATAAGTGCTCCTTACTTTTTCGTTCGGCCGGTAATCAAGGTCTTTTTCTTCGATGAAAACAGCCAGTTGTTTCAGCAAAATAATTTCTCTTTCGAGATTAAATAAAAGGTGTTGTTTATACATAGCAATTAATTTTTTGTCCGGCTAAATTAGTTAATGAATTGATATATCCGACAAATACCATAAACTAATGCGTAGCTTTACAAAATAATGACGGAAGAATTTTTGCATCATATCTGGAAATTCAAATTATTTAATCAGCCCGGATTAACAACAATTGATAACCGGCCGATAGAAATAATAAAAGTGGGGCAACATAACAGTGATGCCGGTCCCGATTTTTTCAATGCCCGAATAAAAGTTGGAGATACAGTATGGGCAGGCAATGTAGAGGTTCATACAAATGCAAGTGACTGGCACAAACACAATCATCAAAATGATAAAGCATACGATAATATTATTTTGCATGTAGTATATAATTCCGATAAAACAATATGCCGGACATCGGGAGAAACGATACCTGCCGTGGAATTAAAGAACAGAATCACTGATACTATTTATCAGAATTATTTGAATTTAAAATCAAATAAAGATTGGATTCCCTGCGAAAAACAAATAGGCACTACTCCAAAAGTTATTATAAACAGTACCATTGATAAACTTTTATTGGAAAGACTCGAGCGAAAATCCTATGCAATAATTAAAAGCCTTGGATTGAATAATAATAATTGGGAAGAAACATTTTATCAATTGCTGGCACGTAATTTCGGATTTAAAACAAATGCCGAACCTTTCGAATTACTTGCAAAATCAATACCTTCATTAATAATTGCAAAGCATAAAAGCAGTTTATTGCAGATAGAAGCATTGCTTTTCGGTCAGGCAGGTTTTCTTAATGAACATTATGAAGACGCCTATTTGAAAAGCTTACAGAATGAATATGTATTTCTGAAACAAAAATATAAACTGATTTCCATTGATAAACATTTATGGAAATTCCTAAGATTACGACCCGTCAATTTTCCAACAATCAGGATTGCACAATTTGCAAATCTGGTTTATAATTCCACTCATTTGTTTTCAAAAATTATTGAAGCGGAAACTTTTGAAGACCTGAACAAGCTTATGAATGTTGATGTTTCGGAGTACTGGAAAACGCATTTTATGCTTGATAAAGAATCAGTTCTTAAAACAAAACATTTTGGAAACGATGGAATTAATAATATTATAATAAATACAGTTGTTCCTTTTTTATTTGTTTATGGCAAACAAAAAGACAATGAAAAATTTGTTGAACGGGCATTAAAGTTTTTAGAACAGACGAAAGGGGAAAATAATTCAATAATAAATAAATGGAAAAGTTTAGGTCTCTCCGTTGAAACAGCTTATTCTACACAGGCATTATTACAACTTAAAAATGAATATTGTGATAATAAAAAATGCTTAAGTTGTTCGGTCGGCAATTACCTGCTGAAAAATTCGTAATTTTATGACCTGATAATCTGCATAAAATGATAAAAAGAATTCAACATTGGTTCGAAACCCGGGCATTTGGAGTTTGTGAATGGTGGGGTAAAAAGTTAGGAATTAATAGTACAACAATAAGGATGTATTTTATCTATTTATCCTTTTTTACTTTCGGTTCTCCGGTTATAATATATTTTATAATGGCTTTTATTTTGGAACATAAAAACTTTTTTAAGCCTTTTAAAAGCAAGAGGAAAAGCGTTTGGGATTTGTAAGATGGAACACAATTTAATTATTTAATAACGCTGCGTTTTGGTTTCTCTTCTTCATTTCCGGAAGCTTTATATTTCAGTAATTCTTATCGTTTTAATTGTATGTATAGGAATTGCAGGTTATATAATTCTTGAACATTACAATTTTCTTGATGCATTTTACATGACAGTAATTACGGTTGCTACTGTCGGTTTTCAGGAAGTGCATCCGTTGGATGACCAGGGGAAAATATTTACTGCGTTTTTAATTATAACAAGTTTTGGTACATTTGCATACGCAGTTACAAGTATATCTAAATATGTTGTAGATGGAGAATTTAATCAATATTTTAAAAATTTAAAAGTGAATTCAGCAATAGAAAAATTAGATAAACATGTTATTATCTGTGGTTTTGGAAGGAATGGCAAACAAGCGGCACATGTTTTAAAAAAACATAAAACGCGATTTGTGGTTATTGAACAAAAGAAAGATATTATTTCAAGTATCAATCATCAGTATGCCGATTTGGTTTTGGAAGGTGATGCAACACTTGACGAAGTGCTTGTGCAAGCAGGTATAAAAAAAGCGAAAGCACTTATTACTACACTTCCATTTGATGCTGATAATCTATTTATTGTTCTTTCGGCAAGAACCCTAAACCCCAACTTAGTTATTATCAGCCGTGCTTCGGAAGATAATTCGGATAAAAAATTAAAAGTTGCCGGTGCAAATAATGTTATTATGCCAGACAAATTGGGTGGTGCTCATATGGCTTCTTTAGTAATGAAACCTGATGTAATGGAGTTTATGGATTATATTACAGGGCAGGGAAGTGATAATATAAGGCTGGAAGAAATCACATTTGCAACCCTTAAATCTGAATTTCAAAATAAAACTATCAAGGATTTGGAGATTAGAAATAAATCAGGGGCAAACATAATAGGATTTAAAACTGCTCAAGGCGAATACATTATTAATCCAAGCGCTGATACTAAAATTATCCCCGATGCAAAATTATTTGTTCTTGGAACAACAGAACAAATTATTAAACTGAAAGAATTATTTGCATAATCTTTATTATAACTTTTTATGAAAACAATATTAATTACAGGTAGCAATGGATTACTTGGTCAAAAATTAGTTTATAATCTAATTAACCGCAAGGATGTAAAAGTTATTGCTACTTCTGTAGGCGAAAACAGACTGATTAAAAGAGAAGGTTATATTTATGAATCCCTTGATATTACAAGTAAATCAGAAGTCGAAAAAATAATACAGAAACATAAACCTGATGCAATAATTAATACGGCTGCAATGACAAATGTGGATGCCTGTGAAACAAAACGGGAAGAATGTTGGGCGTTGAATGTTACTGCCGTTCGAAATTTTGTTGATGCAATAAAACAAGAACCTATTCATTTTGTTCACCTGTCAACCGATTTTATCTTTGATGGTGAAAAAGGAAGTGAATATTTAGAAACCGACATTCCCAATCCGCAAAGTTATTATGCCCTATCTAAATGGGAAGGAGAAAAAATTGTTCAACAGAGTAAAATTAGATGGGCTATCGCACGAACAATTATTGTTTATGGAATAGTTGACAATATGAGTCGTTCAAATATTGTTCTTTGGGCAAAAGACGCATTAACAAAGGGGCAAAAGATAAATGTTGTGGATGATCAGTTCCGCTCACCTACTCTATCAGAAGATTTAGCAGCTGGCTGCATTTCTATTATTGATAAAGGTGCTACCGGAATTTATAATCTTTCAGGTAAAGAAACAATGAGTGTTTTGGAATTAGTATTTAAGGTTGCGGATTTTTGGCATTTGGATAAATCTTTAATTACACCAATCAAATCAAGTACGTTAAATCAGGCAGCAAAGCGCCCTCCGCGTACAGGTTTTATAATTGATAAAGCAAAAAAAGACCTCGATTATAATCCTTATTCCTTTAATGAAGGATTGGAAATTTTGAATGAACAGATAAAACATGTTTCACATTGATACATGTTTTTGTTTCATAAAAAGTCTAAATTTAATTTCTTGAGAAGTGATGGAAGCCCAAAAAACTATGGGTTTTCTTTAAAGATAAATTGGAGATTTGTAATCTTCATATAATCTTCTCCTGTTTTTTTAATGTCATCATCGTCTTCATCATAATACCAAGAGACAGTAACATTGGTTCCTGCAGTTTGATAATCCATAAGTATTATTAATATTTGCTTAACAGAAATTATTGAAGAAGAACTCAGGTAGAACAAATTAATTTTCAAATCAAAACTTGCCGGTTTTTGAAGTTTATATTCCTTTAACCATTCAAGTATAGGGTGGAAGAAATTTTTACTGTCTTCTGGAAATGATTTCCCTTCTATCAAAAAAACACTTTTCTCAGCATCTAAAAGAATATGAGCAGAATTTACGGTAGGTTCTATTTCTAATCTTTTCATTTATCCAGTAACTACAGCTTTCATTGTAAATAAAGAGAGTTGGCTATTCACACGTTGAAAATCAAACGAAATATTATTATTTGATTTCATGGCAATTGTAATAAAGCCCAAGCCTGCTCCACCTTTTTGTGATAATTCGCCATTTGACAATACTTCAAGGTATTCCTTTTTCAAATCTGCTTCATTAAGTGCTTTTAATCTTTGTAATCGTTTGGAAAGTTTCTCTGCACTTTCATTAGGCAATAAATTCCCAGAGTAAATCGTGAACTCATTTTCCTTCTTCCCGATAATAAAATAAGTCATTTGATTACCATTGTTATCTCTTTCGGCATGAAAACAAATATTCTGAAGAGTTTCAATGGAGATATTAAAGATTTTTTTGACAATATTTTTGCTTACCCCAATATTTCCCATCTGATTTTCTACAATAGAAGAAATAGTGTTTACCTGATTTTGGTCAAGTTCACCTACATGCATCACCATTTCTTTGCTTCCATCAATAGAGCAAATATGTCGTATGTTATCTACCTTTTCAGCAAATAAAGTATGTTCTGGAGACCCTTCTTTATTCAAATCCATGCATCAAAAATATCGTTTTGTAAACATCATTTTATGTTATGATTAATATTATGATGAAATTTTATTCAATAATAGCAAATAAAATCATTGGTATGTTCAATAATATTGGTTTTTTTATTAAGAAGAGAAAGTTAATATGTATTTTAAATTCCTATTTATATTAACTTTTCCTGTAACTTCTCCCAATTACTCATTTCAATATCCAACTGTTTTTTCATCAATTCATACTTTGCATACATTTCTTTATCATTTATTATACTTTGGTAAAGTGAAGAATCAGAAAGTTTATCATCAATAATTTTAATGTCTTGTTCCAATTTAGCAATTTCCTTTTCTACTTTAACTATCTCCTGTTTCAGTAGTTTTAATTCCTTCTCCCGCTCCAGTTCTTTTGCATCCGGTTTTGGCTTTTCTGTTTTCGGTTCTGCTTTCGGTTTTACGAAAGGACTTTTAGTATTCATTTCACTAAGTCTATCCATTTTTACTTTCTCCATAAATTCGGTTATCCCTCCTAAATGTTCTTTAACTGTCCCATGTTTAAACTCATACATTTTATCCACTAAATCGGTAAGAAAGTCTCGGTCATGGGAAACAATAATCGCGGTACCTTCATACGCCAGTAATGCTCTTTTCAATACTTCTTTGCTTCGTATATCCAGATGGTTTGTCGGCTCATCAAGTACCAATAAATTATAAGGCTCTAATAAAAGTTTGCATAACGCCAATCTTCCTCGTTCTCCACCGCTAAGTACCCTTACTTTCTTGTCTATATCTTCTCCACCAAAAAGAAATGAACCTAATAATGTTCTAACTTGTTTGCGAACATCTCCAACAGCCAGTTCATCAATTGTTTCAAACACTGTTTTATTCTGGTCTAATCTTTCAGCCTGATCTTGTGCAAAATAACCCATCTTAACGCTATGACCAAGTATAACTTTTCCTTCGTGTTCAATTTGTTTGGCTATCATTTTCATCATTGTACTCTTTCCTTCACCATTTCGCCCTACAAAAGCAATCTTTTCACCCTTAGTAAGAATAAAATGTGCGTCCTTGAATATTCTCTTCGTGTCATATACCTTACCAGCTTCCTCCACTGTCAGTACTATTTTGCCACTATGTGCAGGAGGAGGGAATCGAAATGCAATAGCAGTATTATCGCTTTCGTCTACCTCCACAATTTCCATTCTATCCAGTTTTTTAATCAACGATTGAGCAAAAGCTGCTTTACTTGCTTTCGCCCGATATTTATCAATCAATACTTCTGTTTGATTAATAATTTTCTGTTGATTTTTTGCTGCATTTTCCTGCTGTTCTCTACGTTCTTTACGCAATACCAGATAACGGGAGTAATTAGTTTTGTAATCGTAAATCTTTTGATTTGATATTTCAATAGTTCGCGTAGTTACAGTGTCAAGAAAATGTTTATCATGGCTAATAAGCATCACCGACCCTGGAAAAGTATCCAACGTTTCTTCCAGCCATTGTATCGATTCGATATCCAAATGGTTTGTCGGTTCATCTAATAATAAAATATCAGGTTTTTGAAGGAGTATTTTTGCAAGTTCAATACGCATACGCCATCCGCCGCTAAATTCGGCTGTCTGACGTTGAAAATCAGAAGCTTCGAATCCCAAGCCTTTTAATATCTTTTCGATTTCTTCCTCTATATTATTTGCTCCTATTATATCCAGTCTATGATTAATATCTGTCAGTTCAGTTATCAGGTTCATATATGCATCCGACTCATAATCTGTTCGGCTGCTTAATTCATCATTAATAAAATGTAAGCGGGCTTCCAGTTTTTGAATTTCTTCAAATGCAGTAGCTGTTTCATCAAACACCGTCCTGCCGTGTTGATGAATCATATCCTGTGGCAAATAACCTATTCGGGTATCATTGGGTTTCGAAATTTCTCCTTTTGTTGGATTTTGTTGCCCCGAAAGAAGTTTCAACATGGTTGATTTTCCTGCACCATTCTTCCCAGCAAGACCTATCCTGTCTTTAGGATTTATCAAAAAGTTTACGTTGTCAAACAAATCGTATCCTCCAAAGGATACTGTTACTGAATTTACTGAAATCATTAAGTTTAAAAAATTTGGACGACAAAGGTAACAAAGATTAGGAATTTGTTGTCAAAAGTCAATTATTAAAAGGGTTTCAAAAAAAACAATGCCTCCAAAGCCTGCTTCTCAGGTTAATTTCCTTAGTCCTATATTTGAAAAACTCTCAACATTATTTAGGTAAATAAAAAAAAGTTCCGAGATTCCTCGGAACTTTTCATTGCTTTTACGAAATCAAAAACTTTCTTACCTACTATTCTTATCCCAGCTTTCTATCAAAGCTACAAACTCTTTTTCAAACGAAAGTCCTTTATCCTGTGCATACCAGAGATAAAGATTTTTAACGAATTCTTCATGAGATACATTTGGGTTGGCGGTTTTAAATTCTTTAACTTTTTCCTGAATTGCAATTGGGCGCGGTCCCCATTCACCAATATATTGATGGGAATCACTATCCAGACAAATAAGTTTCGGAATAGACTTCGCTCCATTGGTAAGATGCATATTCATTATATCTTCATGCTCATCCCTGAAGATTATTTTAAGATGTATATGCGGATTCAACTCTGCAATTTTTGCAATAACAGGACTAAGCTGCGCGCCGTCTCCACACCACGACTCTATTAATAATAACCAATCCCAATTGTGTTTCAATTTATTAATAACATCTTTGGTAGTATCACTTACCAGAAAAGTTTTATAAATCCTGTTAATCCGCTGCGAATTTATTTTCGTTGCCTCTATTCTTTCTGCGGTTTCTTCACCCGAGCTTTTACCTGCAGTTACTAGATTCGTAACTATTTCTTTGAACTCAAGAAAAGTATATTCCTTATTAATTGTATACTTTGAAGTTGCCATTTCCATTTTTTGTTGCTAAGTAATAAATGAAACAATATCTTTTTTATTTTGTGTCCGAAGTAATAAAATCAACTTCGTTTCTTTTCTTTATTTTATTCAACCGCTCGCGAAGCCCTTCCTTATTGTTTTCCCCAAGTTCATAATCAATATCTTTGAACCTGAAATAAATATTCTCCAGTTCCTTTTCACTGAATAAAGTAGTTGCAATTTCAAACACCTCCTCATTTTCCACAGCTATATGGTCGGTTAATGCTTCCACATATTCCTCCAGTTTGTCTTGTGCCAATGTATATTTCTTCTCCTTGGTCAATGTTTCTATCTCTGCTATCAGCATCCTGAAATCCTCATGATTATCCAGCATTTCCATCACCACACCCGATTCCAGCAATTCATTTGCTTTAATCATTTCAGGAAACAGTATTTCTTCTTCCTTAAAATGATGGTACTTATCGGCATACTCTCTGAAAAATGAAATCAACGCAAACACTTGTTGTTCGTATAGTTCAGGCTGTTCTGTTTTCTTGCCTAATTGTTTTGCAACAGAAATCGCATCCATTATTATTTCATGTTCATCGTACAAAAGTTCTACCGCTTTATTCATTCTATACTTATTTAAGTGATAAATTTTATCAGCATCATTCCATTAAAAGCATGATAAAATAACACTGCAAAGGTCAGTATATTGAAAAACATATAGTATGACCTAAATCATAACATACAGCAATTAGAATTTGTTGCTTAAACATAAGAATCAGGAATTATTGTGTGGAAAATAAACCAGACAGGTTTTGAAAACCTGTCTGGTTTAGCACCTCGTAAAGATAAATAAAAAAGGGGCAGAAATACTTCCGCCCCTTTAATTATAATTTGAAATTTCAAATAGCTACGGTACTATAACATTTGCTTTGTTTGAAATAGGGCTGCAACCGGCGGCGTTCACTGCTATTGATTGTATGTCGGTTTCCAAACCTCTTTCCAGATACATTTCGCCGCTTTTGGTGGTGGATAATATCTGGTCTAATTGCCCTATAATGTTGCCGTCTTTATCAGTAAAAGTAAAGGTGAGCTGGTTTCCTTTTTGTGTCATTTTGCCGTTTCCTGCTGATATTGTCATAAATAAACAGGCATCAGCATCTAATTTTGATTTGCAGGCAACGTTTACCAAACCGGAGCCGGAAGCACCGCCTGTAGCGTCTATCAGCATTTTTTCGGGTTTCACTCTGCTTACTCTTTCATCGCTTGTGCTTTGGAACCCAGCAAGTTCTACCGTAGCTTTCACTCCTTTGGCAGTGGTATCTACATTGTTTGCAAAGCCGTCTGTGGCTGGCATCCAGAAGTCATCCCTGTAAGTATTTCTTGCGTTAATATCATTGATATCTTTGCTTTCGGCAGTGGTAATTAACTTCCCGTAAGTATCGTTTATTTTCTGATAATCGGGAGTAATGGGCATATCCAAAGTAGTGAATACGGTAGGGTTTCCGCCGATGCCGACGATGATGTCGTCGCCGGTTGATTTTTGTGAAGCTGGTGTTGCTGCTCTGTAGTCTCTTGAAACGTGTGATTCTATTGGTATCATGGTTATTAATTTATTGGGTAATCAGTATTGACTACAGGTCAAAGGTACTATTTCAAAGATGCTTTATGCTATCATTTCGATTTATTAATGGGTAGTTATCAACATAAAAATATATCTGATGTGTTATGAACAAAAGTAGTGGAAGTGTTCTTTTGCCAAAAGAGCCCATGCTTTTGCTAAAAGGTTGCATGCTTTTGCTAAAAGGTTGCATGCTTTTAGCAAAAGGGTGTATGCTTTTGGCAAAATGGAGCATACTTTTGGCAAAATGGCGTATGCTTTTGGCAAAAGAGTGTTTTCGGGAAGTAACTTGAAACTTGCGGAGGACGATGGACTTGCAACTGCGCCTGACCCGCGTGAGTATCCTTTTTTTTACCTTTGCCCCGCAGGGAAAAAATAGAAGTAAAAAAAGATACCGCGTGAGGGCAGGGAGGAACTTGTTAGGTAGCAGGATGGTGAATCGCCCAAAAAAGTGTGTATGGAATTTAATTTATCGGGAATATAGGTTAATGGTAAAGGGTAATAATGATTTTATTCCAAATCGAATAAACTTCCTTTTTGTGCGCGAGGTATTTTGCCGAGATGTTTATAGGCAAGTTCTGTTGCCTCTCTGCCACGCGGAGTGCGTACCAGATATCCTTCCTGAATTAAAAAAGGTTCGTAAACTTCTTCAATAGTTCCGGCTTCTTCGCCCACAGCTGTAGATATAGTGGTGAGTCCTACGGGTCCGCCTTTAAATTTATCAATCAATGCAGATAATATCCGTATGTCCATTTCGTCCAATCCGTTTTTATCCACATTTAGTGCAGCAAGCCCGATGTGTGCAATTTCAATATCAATGGAACCGTTGCCTTTTATCTGGGCAAAATCGCGGATACGGCGCAACAATGCATTTGCAATACGCGGTGTGCCACGGCTTCGGCGGGCTATTTCACTGGCTGCTTCATCGGTAATGGGTACATTAAGAATGCTTGCAGCACGTATTATTATTTTTTTGAGTAATGCTGAATCATAATAATTCAAGCGCGAATTGATTCCGAATCGGGCACGCAAAGGAGAAGTAAGTAATCCGGAACGAGTGGTGGCACCAACCAATGTAAATGGATTTAATTTGATTTGAACGCTGCGGGCATTGGGTCCGCTGTCAATCATTATATCAATTTTATAATCTTCCATAGCTGAGTATAAATACTCTTCTACAATCGGACTGAGGCGATGTATCTCGTCGATAAACAATACATCATATTCTTCGAGATTGGTTAATAAACCTGCTAAATCGCCTGGTTTATCAAGTACGGGTCCCGAAGTTATTTTTATGTTTACTCCTAATTCAGATGCGATAATATTTGCTAAAGTGGTTTTTCCTAATCCCGGAGGGCCATGTAATAATATGTGGTCAAGGGCTTCGCTGCGTTGTTTGGCGGCTTGTACAAATATTTTTAAATTTTCAACTACTTCAAATTGTCCTGTGAAATCAGAGAACTCGGCAGGGCGCAATACTTTTTCAAACTCTTTTTCTGCAGAGTCTAAATTCTCACCATCTGGATTTATATTTGGATTCAAAGGGAAATAAATTCTAAATTCTAATAACTAAATTCTAAAAGCAGCGTTCTTAATACTTGATACTTTGTACTTTAATACTTACTTCAAAGTAATAGTTGTATTGCCCACCACCACATCATCACAGATAATATCTATTAAATATTTACCTGCAATAAAAGGATTGGGGCTTGGGCAAAATACATTTACAGCAGTGTCTTCATTGTTATAAGATATATCCTGCTTGGCTGCGTAAAACCCTTTCCCTCCATTAAATTTCACCATATTATCTTCGTCCGGCGACTTGCAAAGTTCCTTGCCATCAGGTGTGGTAATCCTTATATATACTGAGCGAGAACCTTTTTTCGCAATTCTGTTTTCACCTAAAACGAATGAAACTTTTATCCTTTCTACCCGAGATGCTTTTGTGGTTTCCACTTCTTTTTTTCCTCCCGATTTGAATTTAACACCCGTGGCAGTAGAGTTTTCAGCCTTTAATACAGAACCTATATTTACCGTACTTTGCAATGCTTCTTTATCTTTGGATAGCTTAGTAGTTTTCTCTTTTTCGGTATGTAAATCAGAAGTTACTTTTTCTTTTTCAGCAGTAATAGTTTTGTTCAATGTGTTTAACGAATCAATTTCAACAACAAAATGTTTCATTATTTTACGAAGTGTTTCGGTTTCTTTTTGAAGTTTGGAAATAATGTATGAATCGTTTTTATGTTTTTCTGCCTGCTCAATAAGGTCAGCTATCTGTGTACGTTTTGCATCCAAATCTTCCTGCAATCCTTTATCACTGGTTTGCAGCGTAGCATATTGTTTTTGTAAATCCAGCAAGTCAGCTTTTACATTGTCACGCTCGACAACAACATTTTGTTTTTCGACCACCACCGTATTTGCACGTCCGCGTTCCTGCAACCACAGCCAGAAGAATATTCCATTACCAATTAAAAGCAAGGCAAGAAGAACAAGAAATAATTTATTATTTGATTTTTTTTCTTCAGGTTGATTTTCCATGTTCATAAATATGTTAATTTTAGATGTTGCAAAAGTAACATAATTTTAGCCTAATAAAACATACCTTTTGATTAAAGACTTTTTCTCGCTTATATTTCCACAAGTATGCGTATCCTGCGGCAAAGCATTGTACAAAAAAGAGAAAAGTATTTGTATGTTTTGTATTTATCACCTGCCTAAAACTAATTTTCATACTGATAAAGAAAATCCCATTGCAAAAATCTTTTGGGGAAGAGTCCCTGTTATAGCCGCTTCTGCTTATTATTCGTTTGCCAAAGGAGGGAATGTGCAGCATTTAATTCATCAGCTAAAATATAAAGGGCAAAAAGAAGTTGGTGTTACTATAGGAAAATTATACGGACAGGAATTAAAACTAAATGAAGAGTTCAGGCGTGCTGATATTATAATTCCTGTGCCTCTTCATAAAAAAAAACAAAGAAAAAGAGGGTATAATCAAAGTGAATATTTTGCCGAAGGTTTATCACAAGGTATGAATATCAAAACCGACTTTAAATCATTATATCGAGCATTGGCTTCAGAAACACAAACACGTAAATCAAGGTTTAACAGGTGGAAAAATGTGGAATCTGTATTTCAATTAAGAGATAAAATAAGTTTATCGGGGAAACATATATTATTGGTTGACGATGTAATTACAACCGGAGCTACTCTGGAAGCATGTGCGCATACGCTGTTGCAAATTCCTGATGTTACTATAAGTATTGTTACTATGGCTTACGCAGGAAATTAGTAATCCAATATTGCTTATGCAGTTCAATAAATAAACCTATTTTTGCAGCACTAAAATCCAATATGTCTGAATCAATAATCGTTTCGGGAAGTACAAAAGAAGAAAAGTATGAATCGTTGCTGCCTCAAATAAAAGCATTGGTAGAGGGAGAAACCGATAGTATTGCTAACCTCTCAAATATTATTGCTGCATTAAAATTCGGCATGGATTATTTTTGGGTGGGAATTTATTTTGTGAAAAGCCTCACCCCAACCCTCTCCAAAGGAGAGGGAGAAGGACGTGAATTAGTTCTCGGACCTTTTCAAGGACCGGTTGCCTGCACTCGTATTGCTTATGGCAAAGGTGTTTGCGGTAAAAGCTGGGAAACCAAACAAACAATCATTGTAGAAGATGTAGATAATTTTCCTGGTCATATAGCCTGCAGCAGTTTATCCAAATCAGAAATTGTATTGCCTGCTTTTAATAAGGAGGGAGAGGTGAAATTAATACTTGATATAGATAGTGAACATCTTGCCAGCTTTGATGAAACAGACAAAAAGTATTTAGAAAAAGTAATTGCAATTATTGAAAACATTTAAACAAATATCAATTAATTATTTTACTTTCTCTGCGAAAACCTCAGCGTTCTCTGTGGTTATATTTATAAGTATTATTCTCTTCTTTGCTTCCTGTGCCCAAGTAGTGATGCCTGGCGGAGGGAAAAAAGATGTTACACCTCCTAAAGTTGTAAAATATACTCCGGACAGTGCTCAACTTAATTTTAATGCAAAGGCAATTCAGAT
>CAIQBY010000032.1 GCA_903870175.1 uncultured Bacteroidota bacterium | reverse complement strand
CAAGATTATTACAAAATCAAAATAGCTCAAAGCGGAATCTACCGCTTGGATTCTGCAACTTTAAGTTCTGCTTTAGCAACTAACGGAATTCAATTAAGCAATATTGATCCGCATAGATTTCAGATTTTCAACAAAGGGGTTCAACAATACATATATATACAAGGTGAAAATGACGGGCAATTTAACGGTTCGGATTTTATAGAGTTCTATGCTGAAAAAAATGATGGTTCACTCGATTCATTATTATATGTAAATACATCTTTTCTTCCCAATCCATACTACAGTCTTGTAAATGATACGGCAGTTTATTTTTTAACATGGAATAATTCAAATTCTAACCGAAGGATGCAAGTGCCTCCAGCGGATACTGCTTTTAATTCTACGCATGTTTCAAGCTATTTTTACAGAGATGAGATACAGGAAAATTATGCTGGCATTGGTTATTATGAAGGAGCAACAGATGCCGCAGGAGGAACAGATGTGCATTATACAAGTTCTGAAGGATGGTTTGATGGAAACGTAATTCCGGATGGTGGCGCTAATTCATATTATTTTTCTACGCCTCAAATTTATACTGCAGGACCGACATCATCATTTAAAACTGTTGTGGTTGGGGCTTCGCAAATGTTGGCTAATGACCATCATATAAGGATTGATTTTCAAGGGGCGATTCCTCAAAATATTGTAGATTCTAATTTTACAGGTTATGCTTCTAAGCGATATGTATATAATTTACCTTCCAACGCAATTGGTGCTTCTAATAGTTTTACCTACAGCAGTATTTCAGTTCCGAGTGTTACTTCAAGCAGGACGGTTGTTTCTTATATAGAATTAAAATATCCACATAAATTAAACTTAGAAGGAAATACAAATTATTTAATGTATTTACCTGATAATTCAACTTCCGGACAAACAAAATCGTATTTAAATATTATTAATTTTAGTACTTCAGGAACCGCTCATATTTATGATTTGACGAACGCAAGAAGAATTGATTTTATACAGAATGTCAGTAATTATCAAGTTCTGGTTCCAAATAGTGGAAGTGATAAAAAATGTTTCCTTTTTTCTGATGGTAATATTAATCACGTTACTTCTCTTATCCCGGTAACTCCAGTAGCTAAATTTACTGATTTCTCAACGCAAATAGTTGACTCTGCATTTATAATAATTACTCATAAATCGGTAATGTCAGGTTCCCTGCAATATAAAGCTTATAGAAGCTCATTTATCGGAGGCTCTAATAATGTGGTGCTTGCTGATATAGATGAATTGTATGATCAGTTTGCTTATGGAATTGTGAAAAGCCCTTTATCTATTCGAGGATTCTGCGATTTTTATATTCATCGATGTATCGCTAATCATCGTTTTGTTCCAAATAATTTATTTCTGATAGGAAAATCAATGCATTTAAAGAATTGCAGAACTCCTGCATGGTTTGATGACGGGAATGATTATCCTACCAATTACATCACCGACATTGTTCCTTCCTTCGGGAACCCTTCCAGCGATATCTTATTAACAGCAGGGCTTAATGGAACTGTATTAGCTCCTGCAATCCCAACGGGAAGATTTTCTGCAAGAAAACCACAGGATGTTCTTGATTATCTGAATAAGGTGAAACAATTTGATACTACCAGTTCAGGCGATTGGAAGAAACAAGTTTTACATTTTGGAGGAGGCGAAACAACATCGGAACAAACGCAATTTAAAGGGTATCTGAATAATTATGCAACTATTATAAAAGATACATTATTTGGAGGGCAAGTTTATCCATTCTACAAAACTAGTTCTTTGCCGATTCAAATTAATACCTCTGATACTCTTCGTGATTTTATTAATAATGGTGTATCATTAATGACTTTCTTCGGACATGCTTCCGGTCAGGGATTCGACCAAAGTACGGATGATATAAGTACTTATAGTCCTGCTGCCGGACATTATCCTTTTTTACTTGCCAATTCATGTTTGGTGGGAGATATGCATGAATGGGAATTAAGTTCAAGTGAAACGTATGTAATGATAGCCAATAAAGGAATGATTGGCTTCTTGGGTTCATCTGGTTTAGGTATTGTTCTTCCTTTGAATACTTATTCTACCGAGATTTATCATGAACTGTCTGTTAAGAATTATGAAAAAAGTATTGGAAGCACAATTAAGAAAACTATATCTTTTTTACAGCCGAATATTTTAGCAACCAATGATTATTATACCGAAAATACTTGTTTGGAAATGACATTGCAAGGTGATCCTGCTGTAAAGGTTGGGCCGGGTGCAAAACCTGATTTTAAAATCACTTCCAATGATGTTTCTTTTAAAGCAGATTCTATACCTGATTCTATAATTGTATTCGTAAAAAGAACAAATTTGGGAGCAGCTACCAATAAAAAAAGTGTAACTTATCTGCTTCGTGTTTTCCCTAATGGAGATACTCTTTCTGCACCACTTCTTTTTAATAAAGAACCTAATTATAAGGATGTTGTTTCCTTTCATTTACCTATTGACCATAATAATTCTAAAGGAGTTGGGTTAAATAAATTTTATGTTATATTGGATAAAAATAATCAGATATCCGAATTGAATGAAAACAATAATTCTTCCGGGGAAGTTGATTTTATTATAACAGGAGGCGATATCTTGCCCGTCTATCCTTATACATTTTCTATTATTCAGACTGATACAATAACGCTAAAAGCTAACACTACCGACCTTTTTGCCCGGCCCAAAAATTATGTATTTCAAATTGATACTATAGATACTTATAACAGTCATCTTATGGTATCCGCTACTATCAATGCTCCGGGAGGTGTGGTGAAATGGAAACCACAAAATCTTTTTCCTCATTTCAGGGATAGTACAGTTTATTATTGGCGTGTAAGCCCCGATTCTACCTCACCAACTAACGGTTATAAATGGCAGGAAAGTTCTTTTCAATACATTGCTCTCTCTCACCGGGCAACTCCCGGATGGGAACAGGCTCATTTTTTTCAGTTTAAGAATGATAATTATCAATACGTAAAATGGAATCGACCAACACGAAATTATAGTTTCTTTAACAACATATATACATTATTTTGTACCACCGGAGATAACGATATAGTAAGTATTAATGATATAACCTATAAACTGAACAATTATGTAAAAAGTGTATACACTTGTATTTATGATCCCCATTCGGGTTTTACCTTTACGACTTTCGATCCTGTTTCAGGTGCTTCAACTCTGTGTTATAAAATTAGTGGCACAGATGGAACTCTGGGAAGTTATTATTGCGACCCGAATACTCAACATCAGGAGCAATTTGAATATTATGATGACACCGCTTCCTCTTACTTATGGCAAAATAGAATAGCAAATTACTTAAATTCTATTCCTAACGGGACATACGTTTTGGGATATAATGAATTTACAGCAGCATCTCACATGAAATATCGTCTTTACGAACCGGCATTGAATAATGCATTTAAAAGCATAGGGGCAAATAATATGTTAACTATTCCGGATTCGCTGCCTTATATTATATGGGGTAAAAAAGGTGCTAATCCGGGTACAGCCACTGAAGTTTTGGGAACTTCTACTACTGGTCTTGCTACGCTTAATACCTCTTTTCAAACTAACTGGAATGTTGGATTTATCGCTTCACCGATAATCGGCCCCGCACATTCCTGGCATGCTTTGCATTGGCGATGGAAATCTCTTGATCCTTCGGCAACAGCCGACAGTATTGTTATTCGCGTTATCGGTATAAATTCGCAAGGTGTTGAAACTGTTTTAGCGAATTTTAAAACAGACTCTACAGATGTTCTTGATTTATCACATTATGTGAACGCTGGCACTTATCCTAATATAAGACTGGTGGCATATATGGCGGATAATACATATCATACTGCTCCGCAATTAAAGCGCTGGCATGTGATTTACGACCCAGTGCCCGAAGCTGCTGTCAATCCGGCATTGATTGCTAATAATAATATTTATATTTCGCGGGATACTATTCAGGAAGGTGATAATTTCAAAGTAAGATTACCTATTCAAAATATAGGTAATATTCCGTTTACTCAGGATAGTTTATTGGTTACTTATTGGGTAACTGATGCAAGTGGAACAACGCATAATCTGCCGCCGAAACTGAAGAAAAAACCTTTTAATCCGAATGAAGTTATTATGGATACTATAAGTGTCAATTCCTTTGGTTACAAAGGAAATAATGCATTGTGGGTGGAGGTAAATCCGGTTAATAATCTTCATACTTCGTTAGGCATTTTCCATACCAATCATTGTCAGTTGGAAGAATATCATTTTAATAATTTAGTAAGAATTCCTTTCAGGGTTTCGGGCGATAACATCAATCCTTTGCTGGATGTTACTTTCGACGGTGTTCATATTTTAAATGACGACATTGTTTCGGCAAAGCCAAATGTATTAATCAAGCTGAAGGATGAAAATAAATTTCTGGCATTAAATGATACTTCCGACTTTAAAGTGTTTCTTCAGTCTCCCGGTTCGTCCACTGCCAAGAGGGTTTGGTTTGGTCCGCAGATGAGTTTTATTCCGGCAGTATTACCGAATAATAGTTGCAAATTAAATTTCACTCCTGCTTTAATTCAGGATGGAACATATCAATTATTGGTGCAGGCAAGTGATATTTCGCATAATCAATCGGGTGCGGTTGATTATAAAATAAGCTTCGAAGTAATTAATAAAGCTACTATTACAGAGGTGATGAATTATCCCAATCCATTTAATAATGCAACTCACTTTGTGTTTACGTTAACGGGTTCGCAAATACCTACCACTTTCAAAATTCAAATAATGACTATCACCGGAAAGGTGGTGAAAGAAATTTATCAGGATGAAATAGGGTTTATTCATATCGGCAGAAACATTACTGACTATGCCTGGGACGGCAGAGATATGTATGGCGACAAACTTGCAAACGGTGTTTATCTTTATCGGGTGATTACCAAACTCAATGGAAATGACGTCGATTTGAATCAAACCGATGCTGACCAGTATTTCAAAAAAGGCTGGGGCAAAATGTATATGATGCATTAATTTTTAATCAACTTATTTCAAAATTTCACTAAAAGTTTCCTGTTTTTTCCCTCTTATTATTTCATTTCCCAGAAAGCTAAAACCTCCAACCTCAAAACGTGCACCTTTTTCGTCATTTGGTGCACCTTTTAAAAAAAACGTGCACCAAATCGTGTTTTTGGTGCACCAAATTTGCTTTTTGGTGCACCATTTTCGTCTTTTGGTGCACCAAATCGACAAAAAGGTGCACGTTGTCATGAAACACCTATAAACACTCAATTCTTTCCTTTCGGTTTCGTGGGAAATCACCTTATTTTCGATAATTTTAACATTCGGGAAGTAAAATATACCAAAGTTTATCACCATTATTTTGTTAATTGATTATTACATTAGTGCTATGCATTTAGTAAATAAGATGTAATTTTACATTAAACTTATGAAAATGAAAATTAAGTTACTTTCGCTATTCCCGTTTTTTATACTTTTAAGTTCCTCTCAAACTGTTTTCTCTCAATCAGCTTCTCAGAATTATAAACTCGGAAAGAAAGCTGCCTTGGATGGAAAATCAATTGAAGCTATAGATTATTTTACCAAAGCTATTGAGCTTTCTCCTAAAGATTATGATTATTTATCAGCCCGTGGAAAACAGTATGAGCTTAGAAAAGAATTTGAAAAAGCCATTGCCGACTATGATTCAGCGTTAGTCGCGCATCCAAAAGATGAAGAAATGGCAATGCATATTGCCGACCTTAATATTAAAATAACTAAATATGAAGATGCCGTAACAGTATTAAAATATATGCTTTCGAGGGATGACAGCAATTTCGAAGCAATGGAAAAACTTGCCAGTTGTCTGTTAAAAGTAAAGGATTATAATGAAGTAATTCATGTATGCACTTTTGCGATAAATTTTGTGAAACATAAAAATGATTATTACTATCATTACTACATTGCAATAGCCAAAGACAGTATGAAAGATTATAATTTTGCCTGTGCTGAATATGATACTGCATTAACGTTTAGACAGAATTATGATAAAGGGAAAACGCCGATTAATCAGATGAAACCTTTTTATACTAATTATGCGACTGCACTTAATAATGCGAAGAAATATGATGATGCAATAAAATATTATTCAATGGCGATATCGCTGGATTTGAAAGATAGTTTGAGTCCTAAAAATTATAAAATATATTACAACAGAAGTTTTCCGGAAGCAGCGAAAACCAATTATAACGAAGCAATAGGAGACTTGACACGTGCGCTGATTGCGAACCCGAATGAAAAAGAAATTGTATATCAGCGCGGAATAATATATCAGAAAACACGTCAGTTTTTAAATGCGATAAATGATTTCACAAAATATTTGCAATTGAATAATCAGAATTCCGAAGCCTATTATAATCGCGGATTATGCAATATGGAAGTTGATAAATATAGTGATGCTGTTAATGATTTTAAGAAAGCTGCTTCTATTGGAAAAGGCGAAAAACTGGCTGTTTATAACGGTTCACTTCATGATGCACAGAATAAATTGTACCAGCTGAATAAAGAATCGGATCCTCCTGAAATTGCAGTTGAATTCCCAGTTATTGATAAAGATAATTATATCAATGTGCTGGAAAATCAATACGAAGTAGTGATTAGCGGGCATATTAAAGATAAAAGCCAGATTGAATTTATAAAGATAAATGATAACGCAGCAGCATATAATCCGGAAGAATTAAATCCTGAATTCAAATGTCATTTAAAATTGAATGATGACATGAGAAGCATTGAAATAAAAGCGTCTGACGTGTATCACAATGTGCAATCCAAAGCAATTAAAGTAGGTCATATTATCAGTGAAACTAAAATGAAGGTTGCTTTTGCGGGAAGAATTGTTACTGATGATGATGCCCGAATTCCTTATAGCGACAAGGATGTATACATGGTTGATGTAAATGATGAGGTGTTTATGTTTAACAGAACAGACGCGAACGGACATTTCAGATTTACTAATTTGCCTTTGGATAAAGATTATTTTCTGACGATGGATGTTAAGGATTCACCACTTGCTGAAAAACATAAATTTATTGTTACCGATGATAATAATAGACCTATGTTATCATCAAAGGAAGATGGAAAGCAGCGATTCAAATTTCAGATATTACCTACTGATATCAATACTTTATCGCTAATGACATTGGATGATGAGCCTGTATTGATTGATTTAAAAGGTCGGCTATATGGTTCGGATGATACTCGTAAACCTATAGCCAATGTTAGTTTGCAACTGTTTAATGGGAAAGGTGATTTGGTGGCTAATAAAAAGACAGATGAATTCGGTTCATTCCTCTTTTCTAAATTGTCGCCCAAAGAAGATTACATTATTAAAACCGATGCAGAAGAATCGAAAACAATTTTGTTCAACAGAATTGTTATTACAGATGATAAAGGAAAAATTATAAGAGAGATTGTTAAAAATGCAAGTGGTATTTTCGAATATCATTTTTTACCAACTGAGAAAAATCAACTTGCAGCAATGTCTGCTATTGACCCTTGGCTGAAGACTCTTAAATTATCAAAGAACAAGAAGGAAATTATTATTATAGAAAACATTTATTACGAATCAGGGTCGGCAGATATTTTACCCGAGGCTGAAGTAGTATTGCTGAAAGCAGTAGAAGCGATGAAGAATAATTCGAAAATTAATATCGAAATTCAATCACACACCGATGCCATTGCCGGTGATGATTACAATATGGATTTGTCTCAGCGACGTGCAAATACAGTAGTATCTTATATGGTTTCAAAAGGAATAGATAAAAAGCGATTAACTGCAAAAGGTTTTGGTGAAACACAGCTAACCAACCGATGTGCTAATGGCGTGGAGTGCTCGGATGCTGAACATAGACAAAACAGACGAACAGTGTTTAAAATTAATTACGTAGGTCAATAATTCCAAATATTAATGTGAAGAAAAGCATACCTACATCGGGTCCACATCCATATTCACTCTCACCGATTTATATTCACTCTTCACTTTAAATTTCCCAAGCTCCTCCACTATTATTTTTTTCACCTGCACCACAGAAGATTCACGCTCTATTTTTATCAATATAGTCTTATGAAATAAATTCCTTATCCTCGAAATCATCGGAAACTCAGGTCCCAGCACACGTTTTCCAAAATGCTTTTTAAGTTTATCTGCAATATGTTTTGCAGCATCATTCACCAAGTCCAAATCCTTATGTATAACCGTCATTTCAATCAATCTATAATAAGGCGGATAATTAAAGTTCTTCCTGTCCAGCAACTGATTCGTGTACATCCCCACATAATTATTTTCAATCACCTCCAATATTATACTGTGAGTTGGATTATGCGTTTGAATAATCACTGTTCCCCGTTTATTCTTTCGCCCTGCACGTCCCGCCACTTGCGACATCAACTGAAAACTTCTTTCAAACGACCTGAAATCAGGGAAGTTCAACATACTATCCGCATTTAATATCCCAACCATACTCACATTATCAAAGTCCAGACCCTTTGTCACCATTTGCGTTCCGACTAGTATATCTACATTCCGTTCTTCAAAATCCTGTATAATATGCTGATGTGCAAACTTACTTCTCGTAGTATCCAAATCCATTCTTGCAATCTTCGCCTTCGGATAAAATATCTGCAACTCCTGTTCAATTTTCTCCGTTCCAAATCCTTTCATTCGCAAATCAGTATCACCGCAAGCCACGCATTTATTGGGCGGTTTAATCGCATATCCACAATAATGACATCTCAATTGATTTGTTGTTTTATGAAAAGTCAAGCTCACATCACAGTTCACACATTGCGGCACCCAGGCACACATATTACATTCAAGTTGAGGCGCAAAACCTCTCCTGTTCTGAAACAAAATCACCTGTTCTTTCTTGTCCAATGCCAATGTAATCGTATCAAGCAGCAATGGTGAAAAGTGCGACTTCATTTGTTTTCTCTTCTGAGCTTCTTTCACATCGGCAATTAATATCTCCGGCATTTGTACGCCACCAAAGCGTTTAGTCATTTCAGCAAATCCATATTTACCTTCCATCGCATTGTAATAGCTCTCAATGCTTGGCGTCGCCGAGCCCAATAGTGTTTTCGCTTTATGAATATGCGCAAGATAAATAGCACCATCTCTTGCATTATAGCGCGGTGCCGGGTCATATTGCTTATAAGAAGTATCATGTTCTTCATCCACTATCACCAATCCCAAATTACTAAAAGGCAGAAACAACGCAGAGCGAGCACCGATTATTAGTTTAAAGTTGGAAAGTTCAAAGTTTAAAGTTTTGTCAAGTGAAGTTTTTAAGTCATCAGAACTTTCCAACTTTGAACTTTGAACTTTATAACTTAATACCTTATTCCAAACTTCCACTCTTTCATTTTCATTGAATTTACTGTGGTACACGCCAACAGCATCACCAAAATATTTCCGTAACCTGTTAATTATTTGAGTTGTTAATGCAATCTCAGGCAACAGATATAAAACCTGTTTCCCCTCTGCAATCACCTGTTCAATAAGCTTTACATATATTTCTGTTTTCCCCGAAGAAGTTACACCATGCAAAAGAATTACATCCTTCTCACTTTTATTAATAGAGTCCAGTACTTCTTTTTGAGTTTCATTTAATTCAGAGATTTTATTTTCATTCTCAAATGAAGCAAACCTCCCAACTTCCCTATCATATAAAGTAAAAATCTCTTTCTTCACCAAAGCGTTTAAAGCTCCTTCACTTCCCGACACCACTTTTAAAATATCCGATTTCTTTACCTCAATCCTTTCATTCGAATATCTTTTAGAAAGATTAATATAAGCCATCAACACTTCCAGTTGCTTCACGGCTTTTTTCTCCAGCGAATCAAAAATAGTTTTAAGGTTATCTTCATTATCTGCGTATTCAGTAATCTTTACAAAGGTTGCAATCTTCGGCTTGAACTTTTCTTTTAGCTCTTCTTCAATAATTACAACACCCTTTTCAATCAATGATTTTATTATCGGATATGCAGTTTTCTGCTCAATGATTTCCGAAACTTCATTTATTGATAACACATTTCTCAATTCAAGCGCATCAATAATTAAGTATTCCTTATCACTTAAATTACATTCAGGTGTTGCGGGATTAAACTTTGGATTCAACACAATCTTACTTTCGCTCGCCAATCGCAATCCTCCCGGAAGTGCGGCTACCATTACTTCACCTATGGTACACATATAATAACAGCTTATCCAGTCCCACAATTCAAATTGTTTTGTATTTACAATTGGCTGCTCATCCAGTATGGAATCAATGTATTTTGCTTCGTAAAGCTTAGGCGGTTTTTCATGGATAGTCCTTATAAGTGCAGAATATAATCTCCCTTTACCAAATTGCACAACCACTCTTTTGCCCACAGCCACAGCACCATTCAATTCATAAGGTACTCTGTAAGTATAAAGATTAGGAACGGATAAAGGGATTATTACATCAACAAAATAGGTAGTGCGACTCATATTGCTTTTTACAAGGATAGAATCCCAACCATTCTCATTAAATCAGGATTTAATTCCTGCAAATGTTTTGTAGCGTTTTCAAATGGAGTGTATTCTATATTTTTATCAATAATTCCAACCATAACATTTGATTTTCCTTGTAAAAGCGCCTCTACAGCAGCAAAACCAATTCGACTGCTATTTACTCTATCCATCGCCGTAGGATTTCCTCCTCGTTGAATATGTCCAAGAATAGTTATGCGTGTGTCATAATCCGGTAAACGTTTTTTTACCTGCTCAGCAATTTTAAATGCTCCACCAGCTTCATCGCCTTCAGCAACAATTATAATTTTAGAAGATTTATTTTTGCGTCCGTTTTCCAATCGTTTTATCAAATCTTCAATATCCGTTTTTGTTTCAGGTATTAGAATGCTTTCGGCTCCTACACCAATTCCTGCACGTAAAGCAATCAATCCCGCATCTCTCCCCATTACTTCTACAAAGAATAATCTATCATGACTTTCGGCTGTATCCCTTATTTTATCTACCGCATCTACTACTGTATTAATTGCAGTATCGTATCCTATTGTAAAATCCGTACCTAACAAATCATTGTCAATGGTGCCAGGGCAGCCAATTACAGGAATAGTTGATATTTTACTGAACTCCAAAGCACCTCTGAAAGTTCCATCTCCGCCAATCGCTACCATGCCTTCTACATTATTAGCTTGAAGATTTGCCAATGCTTTTTTTCTTCCTTCCAACGTAAGAAATTCCTTGCTGCGTGCAGTTTTCAATATTGTTCCTCCACGATGAATAATATTTGCAACTGATTTGGAATCCATATTTACAAATTCATTGTTTATCATTCCATCATATCCATGCATTATTCCAACCACTTCAAGGTTATGAAAAATCGCAGTTCTTACCACTGCACGCAAACATGCATTCATTCCCGGCGAGTCGCCACCTGAAGTTAATACTGCAATCTTTTTCATATCACTCATTCTCGTTAATAATAAATTCTAATCACAGGAAAATTTAGTTTCCTTCTGTTTTATTCTTTGGTTTTTGATAACCCTCTTCCAGCTTATGTATCTTTTTTGTCCCCTGATACATTTCGTATTTCATAAACTTACATTCCAAAGGACCATTAAATAACGTGATTTTTCGTGAAGGACGTAATCCAACGTTTTTCAGTGCTTCAATATTTGAACTTAATATCCAGCAATCATATCCCTGAAAATTCTTCTTGAAAGTATCGCCCATCATTTTATAAAGTTCTTCAATGTTATCTTTATCCATTCGTTCGCCATAAGGCGGATTGATAACTACGACACCTCTTCCGGCAGGCACTTCAAAATCTTTCAGGTCGCAGTTTTTTATGGAAACTATATCATCTACTTTTGCATTCTTAATGTTTTCCTTTGCTTTCTTTGCCACATTCGGTGATAGTTCTCCTCCTAATATTTTTTGTTCGTGATTGGTAATCTTGTTTACAGCCGCATCAAATATAGTGTTCCAAAGTTCTTCATCAAAAGGCATAAACTTTTTCCATCTTTCAAAACCGTAATCTTCGCGATAATATCCAGGAGGAATATTATTTGCTATCAATGCAGCTTCTATTAATATTGTTCCCGAACCACACATCGGATCAATAAAATTTGTACGCCTGTCCCAACCTGTCAGCAATACCAAACCTGCTGCCAGCACTTCATTTATAGGTGCGAGATTTGTTTTATCCCTGTATCCTCTTTTATGGAGTGATTCTCCTGAACTATCAAACGCAAGAGTACACGTATCATTAAGTATATGTATATTTATCCGCAATGTAGGTTTATCCAAATCTACAGACGGACGTTCGCCATGTTTTGCTCTGAACTGGTCAACAATTGCATCCTTTGCCTTTTGTGATATATACTGAGAATGCGTAAATAAATCTGTGCTTAATACCGTATCAATTGCAATCGTATCGGTCACATCCATATATTCTTCCCAGTTAATCGCCTGAATCGAATCATATAATGATTTCTCATCAGCAACTTTAAAAGTATGGAACGGCACCAGCACTCTTAAAGCTGTCCGGAGACATAAATTCGCTTTATACATAAAACCTTTATCGCCTGTAAAACTTACTGCTCGATTATGTATTTCCACTTCTTTAGCACCCAGTCTCTGCAATTCAAGCGACAATGTTTCTTCCAAACCAAAAATGGTTTTGGCAATCATCTTTAAATCATTTTCTTCTTTCACTTTTTATTTATTTTGTACAAAGATATTGATAAAATAAAAAGGGCTTCGCACTATTTGCGAAGCCCTTTTTATTTTCCTTCTGAAATAAACTGATTATTCAGCTACCACTTCAAAAGTAACAGTTCCTGTAACGTCTTTGTGAAAACGAACATCTGCAGTATACGTTCCAACAGTTTTCACTGCATCTTCGCTCATTTTGATGTTTTTTCTATCCACATCATAACCAAGTTTTTTAATAGCATCAGCCAATTGAACTGAAGTAACCGAACCGAAAATCTTTCCGGTTTCACCTACTTTTGCTCCCACTTTCACTACCACATCTTTCAATTTGGCAGCAGCAGTTTCGGCAGCAGTTCTTATTTTTTGCTCTTTAAAAGCACGTTGTTTAACAGTTTCGGTCAATACCTTTTTTGATGATACAGTTGCCATTGCAGCTATCCCTTTCGGTATCAAAAAGTTTCTTCCGTAGCCTGCTTTTACTTTTACTACGTCATCCTTGTATCCAAGGTTTTTAACGTCTTGTTTTAATATTACTTCCATTTTTAATTTCTTTTTTTAATGTTAATTACTCTGATTTATCCAAAAATAAAACTCAATGTTTTATTTCATCAAATCGGCAACATAAGGTAATAAAGCCAGGTGACGAGCACGTTTAATAGCTTTTGATACTTTACGCTGATATTTTACCGAAGTACCTGTAAGGCGGCGAGGCAAAATTTTTCCCTGCTCATTAATAAATTTCAGTAAATAATTCGGGTCTTTGTAATCAATATACTTAATACCGCTTTTTTTGAAGCGGCAATATTTCTTCTTTTTCACGTCCACTGTTGGAGGTGCAAGATATCTAACATCGCTGTTTGATTTATTATATGCCATTTTTCTGTTTTTTAATTAGGTTAAGCAACTACTTTTTTTGTTTTGTTTCTTTTTCCTTCACTGTAAGCCACTGCATGTTTGTCAAGAGCCACTGTAAGGAAGCGCAGCAATCGTTCATCACGTTTGTAAGCTACTTCAAGCTCGGCAACAAATGTTGCAGGACCCTGAAATTCGATTACGTGATAAAAACCTGTTGTTTTTTTCTGGATTGGATACGTCAGTTTACGCAAACCCCAATGGTCTTCGTGAACAATTTTGCATCCATTGTCTGTAAGTAACTTTTTGTACTTACTTACCGTCTCCTTTGCCTGTTCTTCAGACAAAACGGGAGTCATAATGAAGACGGTTTCATAACTTTTTAGCATTGTTTTTTTATTTAATTGTTAATAATTATTTATTCCTTTTTTCTAAAAGGGACGCAAAGATAGAAAATTTTACCATTCGGCAATTAAAAATTTACTTTTAGTTTATTGGGGCGACTTGAGTTTCTGCCAAATAACCGATATTCTTGCCCGGTTTTCTCCTCAAAATTTCAATTGAAAGCATAAAAAAACTCCTTACGTTTTCTGTAAAGAGTTTTTTGTACGGATAACTAATAAAAACGAATTTACGAATTCTTATATACATGGATTCGTAAATTCGGAACCATTTGTTATCTGTACTATTGCACCACCACTTTTCTGTTCACCACTTCCTGCGTCATCCTGAGCTTGTCGAAGGAAGTTATCTGCACAAAATAAATTCCTGCCTTCATTATTCCTTTTTCCAAAATATATTGCGTACCGGTAAAGTTTATTGTTTTTATTTCTTTACCTACCACATCAGTTATTTTTATTGAAGTGTTTGTTTGTTCCGAAGAAAAAGAAATTGTTGTTTGGGAGGTGAATGGATTTGGGTAAATTGAAATAGAATTATCTGCTATTAATTCTCCGATGCCAGTTGTAGAATTGAGTTTTGCAACATAATAGTTAACATTTAAGGCAGTTGTGGTAGTAGTAGGATTTAATAAAGTTGTTCCATCAAACGTTATTGATGGACTATTAAATTCACCTGCAACAATAATACTTCCGTTCCTATCAGTTACAATACTTTTGCCTCCTACACTGTAGCCTCCACCTTCTCCTTTTGCCCAAATAACATTACCTGAATTATCATATTTTGTAACAAACATACCTCTATTAGGTAGTGTTATATTACCAAAGGTAATACTATCGCTATTAAAATACCCTGTAATATATACACTTCCACTATTATCTGTGCATATTCCGTAACCTTTGTCAGTATCCGTTCCTCCTGCACTTCTAGACCAAAGAGCATTTCCCGATGAATCAAATTTGACAAGAAAAACATCTTGAGATCCTTTAGTATGAATAGATGCTGTTGTGTCAAATGTTAGTGAATATTGATATTCGCCCACTAAAAAAACACTACCTTGAGCATCAGTAGTTATTCCATTTCCCTTATCAAAAAGAGAACTTGAAACGTTTCTAGCAAAAATTAAATTCCCTGAATTATCGTATTTAGTAATAAAAAATGCCTTAGATGCTAGATTTGTCAATGTTGTCCCATCAAAGGAAATAGTAGGACTCTCGCTATATCCTGTTATTAAAACATTATTATTTATATCTGTTCAAATACTGAACCCTTGATCATTGGCACTCCCTCCTGCACTCTTAGCCCAAATAACATTGCCTGAAGCATCATATTTTACAACAAAAAGATCTCGCCCGCAAGCTGGATTTACATTTACCAAGCCAATACTACCAAATGAAATAGAATCGAAAAAGCTTCCTATTACATATGTATTTCCGTAACTATCAGAACAGATACTATTTGCAAATGTATATAGCTGCGTTCCATAATTATCTTTTGCCCATAAAACGTTTCCATTTGTATCATATTTTGCAATAAACATATTTTCATAAGCTGATGAGGTTAAAGTAATATTTCCAAGAGTTATAGAATCCCCATAACTTCCAGCGACATAAATATTTCCTGAATTATCCACACAGATACTAAAAGCAATGCTACTAGTACCATTGGAGGATTGTTTTGCCCATAATACATTTCCATTTTCATCGTATTTTACAATAAATATTTCTGGGTTTCCATTATTAGTTAAAACATAAGATCCAAAGGTAATTGAGGAACCTCCAAATTGGCCTGTTATATATATATTCCCATTTGCGTCAGTACAAGTACTATTTATATTACCTCCATAAATTCCACTTGGGCTTGCTGCCCACGCCCAACTTGGTGCTTGTGAAAAACAATTTACTGTTTTTATTATTAGAGTAAGAATTAGAGTAATTTTTTTCATTTTAAGGAGGATTAATTTATATGCTAATACAAATGTATACAATAAAAAGCGTAAAAAATTACAAATTCTCCTATCATTATATATATACAGCATCTTTTTTTCCACCTGAAAAGATGAAAAGAACTTAAAAAGGGCAAAAACCTCCTTGTTTCAATAAGATTGGATCTTGTTCACACAAGAATGGATCTTGTTTCAACAATATCGGTTCTCATTCAAATAAGATCGGTACATATTCAAATAAGATTGGTTCTTGTTCGAACGAGATCCGTTCTCATTTCAACAATATCGGTTCTCATTCAAATAAGATCTGTCCATGTTCAAATAAGATTGGTTCTTATTCAAACAATATCGGTTCTCATTCAAATAAGATCCAATCTTATTGAAACAAGGAGGAAAACAGGGTAAAAAATGTGTTTTGGAGCTTAAAAAGAGCTTAAAAATAAGAATTAAGAAATGCAAATCAACAAATTACAGAATAAAAGGACAGCAATAAAAAAAATACTTCGACATTATTTTTATTCCTTCTTTTATTGACATTTCCATTTCTTCAGCGGTACCCAATCTCACGTCATCGCGACCCAATCTCACGCGATCGATAGGTGTCAACGCAACAACGATAGGCATTTCCTCCATTTTACCATCCGTTTTTTTCATTAAATCTTAATCCTTCACCCTCTCCTAAATCTTTCGCTCGCAAAAGAGTTTTACAGTAGATTCAGTAATGTCTGTGGCCCCAATTAGTAACCTTAATTTTTGTTCCATTCATCCTCCTCCAATGCCAATTATGTAATATATCAGCAGTAAAATAAAGTCGACTGTGATTGCTAATTAATAAAACCTTATTTTCGCAACTCGAAAAATAAAATGAAATGAAAAATAATTTATTGTTGATTGCATTGTTTGTTGTTTCTGTGTCATTCGGACAGAAAAAGAAGGTAGAAAACTGGCAAACGATGGACCCTACGGCTGATAATATATATGGCGTAGGTGCTGAGGAAGCATTAAAGGCACTGAAAGGGAAGAAGTCAAAAACAATTATAGTTGCTGTAATTGACAGCGGTGTGGACCCGAACCATGAGGATTTAAAAGATGTGATATGGACTAACCCAGGCGAAATACCGGATAATGGAATAGATGACGACCATAACGGATATGTGGATGATGTGCATGGCTGGAGTTTTTTGGGTGGAAAAAACGGTGATATAGACCATGAAGCTACTGAACTCGCAAGGATTTATCAGCGTGAAAACAGAAAATTCAGCAAGCTGGATACTACAAAACTTAGTGCAGATGATGCAAAGGAATATGTTGAGTTTAAGAAAACACGTTCTGCTTATAACAAGGAGGAGTTGATGGCTGAACAGCAATTGCAGAGTATTGCCATGATTTCGACTTATCTTGATAATGTAAAAAAAAATAATAATGGTGTGCTTAATAAAGAGGGATTAAAGAATTATGCGCCTCAGAATCCAACAGAAAAGAAAATGAAAACCGGTTTGAAACTTGCTTTTGCTTTTGGAATAAAGCCGGAGGAGCTGGAAGATCAGGTAAAACAGGCGAAAGACCAACTTGAAGGAGAAGTTAAGTATAATAAAATGAATGCCGATTCGGTTCGTGAATACATTGTGGGCGACCATGTGAATGATGTGAATGAAAAGTTTTATGGCAACAATCATGTGCAGGGCCCGGATGCGCTGCATGGTACACACGTTGCCGGAATTATTGCTGCCATGAGAAATAACAATATTGGTATAAATGGAATTGCAGATAATGTAAAAATAATGATTGTGCGCGCTGTGCCTAACGGTGATGAGCGCGATAAAGATATTGCCAATGCTATCAGATATGCAGTGGATAATGGCGCTTCGATTATCAATATGAGTTTTGGTAAGTATTATTCGCCTGATAAAAAAGCGGTGGACGAGGCGGTAAAATATGCAGAATCTAAAAATGTTTTGATCATTCATGCTGCAGGTAACGAATCGAAAAATAATGATGTGGAATTATCATACCCGAACCGTCATTTATTGTCGGGAGAAATTGCAGGCAACTGGATTAATGTGGGTGCAAGTGCAGCAGCAAGTGGTAAATCAATGATTGGTTCGTTTTCTAATTATGGAAAGAAAGAAGTAGATTTTTTCGCACCGGGTGTTGATATATATTCAACTATACCTAATAATAAATACACTAAAGAATCGGGAACAAGCATGGCTGCACCAAGCACAACAGGTGCTGCAGCTATTGTAAGGGAATATTTTTCGGATTTAAAACCAAATGAAGTAAGGGAAGTATTGATGAAAACAGCTGTGCCTTACAAAAAGAAACTTAAAGTACCGGGCACCAAAAGGAGCAAAAAGAGAATAAAGGAATTATGTGTTTCCGGTGGTTTTGTTAATGTGAATAATGCAGTGAAAGAATTGATGGGATTGAATAAGAAGTAAAGACTATTCGAGAAGTATTGAAAACAAAAAGGTTCAGCAATTATGCTGAACCTTTTTGTTTTGATTAAACTCATGAAATTTATTCTGCGCTAATCATTTTTAACATCCCAACTTCTGCATCAGTTAAAAACCTCCAGCGACCACGCGGTAAATCCTTCTTGGTAAGTGACCCGAACATTACTCTGTCCAATTTACGAACATTATAACCCATGTGTTCAAAAATACGGCGAACAATCCTGTTCTTCCCTGAATGTATCTCTACGCCTACTGATGCTTTATCCGCACCATCGCCCACATAGGTAACTTCATCTACTTTTATTGGTCCGTCTTCCAACTCCAGTCCTTCCGCTATCTGTTCTAAATCCTGGCGTTTTAAAGGTTTATCCAATTCAACATGATAGATTTTCCTTACTCCATATTTAGGATGCGTAAGTTTTTTTGTTAATTCGCCGTCATTTGTAAACATCAGCAAACCTGTAGTAGCTCTGTCAAGACGACCCACTGGGTAAATACGTTCTTTGCAGGCATTCTGAACAAGTTCCAAAACAGTTTTGCGTTTTTGAGGGTCATCAAAAGTGGTGATATAATCTTTTGGTTTATTAAGAACGAGATATACCATTCTTTCTTTTTTCAAAGTCTGACCGCCATATTTTATAATATCTGTGGGCTTTACACGGAAACCCATTTCAGTAATTGTCTTGCCGTTTACCTGAACTACGCCGGAAGTAATCAAATCATCCGCTTCGCGTCTTGAACAGATTCCGGCATTTGCAATGTATTTATTCAGACGAATCATTCCATCATCTTCTTCACGCTGAGGTTTGGAAACACCGGGTTTTTTGGTTGAATATGTTTTTCTTTCAAAAGGTTTTCTTTTAAAATCTTTTCCTTTATTTGAATCGTATGAAGGTTTAGGTTTTCCATATTCGAAGTCTGATTCATCCAAATCATTTGGATTTACCGAAGGCTTCGATTTAATAAACCCTTTTGGTTTATCAGAAAATGATTTTCTTTCTGAACGTTCGAACGGTTTCCTGAATGCTCCCGGTGATTTATCATCCTTATCTCTGAACGAGCGCTTATCCTCATTATCACCATCTTTCCTTTTGAAAAAAGGTTTGTCGGTAGAGCTTTTTCTTCTGAAGTTACCGCCTTCCGAAGAACTTCTTCTTTTAGGAGTTCCGAAATCCGAAGGGCGAGAATCATCACGATAACGTTCGAATGCAGGTTTATTGGTTTTATCTGAATATGATTTCTTAGGTGAATCCGAACGTTTTTCTTTATACTCTTTATCATCGTTTCTGGATTTCTTTTCAGAAGAATCGGAAAATTCATCCTTCTTGAAAAAAGGTTTTTTATCGGGATAATTGTCCTTATCTCTCTTTGTCCCGAAAGGTTTTTTCCCTTTGGAATCTTTATTGTCTTTGCGTTTGAATACTTTAGCCATCTGTCTATTTTTGCACAAAGATAGTCAAAGCCAATGAACTATGCTGTAAAAAAGGGGAATTGCCTGTTAATGACTGGTAGAAAATGCGTCTTCAATATGATTTATTTTTGTCTGGCTATTGCCAAGGATAACAGAAACAATATCAAACCGAACTTCTAAATCAAGATTCTTTTGAACGATATATTCATTCGCCGTTTTAATCAGATTCTTTTGTTTTTGTTTATTTACAAATGTCTCAGGCTCGCCAAAATAATTACTATTCCTTGTTTTTACTTCAACAACAATAAGTATTTTATCAAAAGTTGCAATAATATCAGCCTCCAGATTTTTGAAACGCCAGTTGGTTTCAAGAATTGAATAACCTTTTTTCTTTAAAAATGAAGCAGCCAATTCTTCACCTTTCACGCCCGTTTCATTATGTTCTGCCATTATACTATTTCAAAGATTAATTTTAATTATTGCGAAATATTCGAAACAATAATGTGCAATTTAACTAAAATTATTGATGTTCATAATATTTTGGTATAACTTTTGGATTGATGCTGTCGCTAACAGTAATTTTTACTATTTTAGGCGACAGGAATAAATAATTAAACCTAACAAACAAATAAAAATGAAAAAATCTATTTTAAAAATTACCACACTAGTTGTGCTTATTACAGTAATGTCTTTTGGCGCATTTTCCCAAAATTTCGAAGGAACGATTGAATTTAAAAAGGCAACCATGATTGATACTACAACTTACATATATTATGTAAAAGGTAACAATGTGAAAATTGATGAAATTGGAGCAAAGTCGCATCGTGTGGAAGGCACTTTTTTGATTGACCTGGAGGCAAAAACGATGAAATCTCTGAACCACGAACGCAAGTTATACATGGATCAGGCAACTCCTTCCACTCCACCGATGAAAGGTACCAGCACTGTTAAAAAAGGAACATCATCTAAAACTCTTCAAGGGTATAAATGCACTGAGTACATAGTTACCAATACTGAAGAAAATACCATTATAACTTATTATTTAGCTGATGGTAAATTCTCTTTCTTCCAGAAATTATTACATATTTTAAATCGTAAAGAAAAGCCTTCCATTTATTTTTTACAGATACAGGATGCAACTAATATGTTTCCGATGCTGTCAGTTTCAACTGATTTAAAAGGAAAAGAAAATGGCAGACTGGAAGTAACAAAAATCACAAGCAAATTGATGGATCCATCAATGTTTGAAATTCCTAAAGGATATAATAAATTCGAGAAATAATAATAAGCTTTCTTTGATTAAAGCCCATTCTGAAAAGAGTGGGCTTTTTTATTTGTAGTTTAAAGTGCTCTTCTCACCAACATTCAATGCGCAATTTCTACCAAAATAAAGTGCCAGATTCTTTTCTATATGCCCTGCCGGGAAATTAAAACAAACCGGATAATTATATTCTTTTACCGCATCAAGAATAATTTCTTCGGCTGATTTTCCATAAGGAACAGAATTATCTTTCATCTCAGTCATTCCGCCAACTATCAAGCCGGCAAGTCCATTCAGCTTTCCTGAGCGTTTTAAATTCATCATCATTCTGTCAACATGATAAAGATACTCATCCAAATCTTCAATAAATAATATTTTTCCTTTTGTAGTAATGTCCGAAACACTGCCTGATAGTGCGTATAAAAGCGAAAGATTACCGCCAACTAATAAGCCTTCAGCAATGCCTTTTCTATTTAAAGGATGTGATTGAAATTCATAATTAATAATTTCGCCAAACAAAGATTTACGCAACGTTTCGGCAGCTTCTTCATTCTTCTCAAAGTTTACAGGCATTGTAGCGTGTATTGTTTCGATTCCAAAATTATGAATATGCGAATGCAGAACAGTAATATCGCTGTATCCAACAATCCATTTAGAATTCTTTTTGAATGTAGTAAAATCAAGATTGTCAATTATTCTAACTGTGCCATACCCTCCTCGTGCACTGATAACAGCCTTTACAGAAGTATCATCCAGCATGGTTTGCAAATCTTCGGTACGCTGTTCATCAGTTCCTGAAAACTGATGGTACGAATTAAATAAATTTTTACTCAGCACCACTTCCAGTCCCCAGCCCTTTAATATATCTATGGCAGGTTGCAATTCTTCCTTCGATATTTTTCGGGCGCAAGCCACTATGCCTATTTTGTCGCCCTTTTTTAAATAAGAAGGTATTGTCATTTATTTTAGTTGAGTAAGTATTATTATCTTTGACAAAAATATGAAATATAAAAGACATACCGTTACTGCTGCATTGCCTTATGCAAATGGCCCTGTGCACATAGGTCATTTGGCCGGCTGTTATTTACCCGCCGATATTTATGTGCGTTATCTGCGTTCGACTGGTGAAGATGTGAAATTTATTTGCGGTTCGGATGAACATGGCGTACCCATTACCATTAAAGCGAAAAAGGAAGGAATTACTCCTCAGCAGGTGGTAGATAAATATCATAAAATAATGGGTGATGCATTTAATTCATTCGGGATTTCATTTGATATTTATTCCAGAACTTCTTCTAAAACACATCATGAAACTGCTTCCGAATTTTTTAAAACCCTTTATGATAAAGGT
>CAIQBY010000031.1 GCA_903870175.1 uncultured Bacteroidota bacterium | reverse complement strand
CTTCAAACGCAATCCTTTGTTGCGAGGCTTAATCGTTGGAGCGGTCTGTGGAATTTTATTTTATTTTATTTCTAAACTTATAGGTTTTTCTTATGATTCCAGCAATAATATTAAACATTCATTAGTAGATTTAGTTTGGCAAGTGTTTGAACAATCTCTGGGAGGAATAGTAATTGGAATGGTTTTTATTGCCTTGTACGACCCTGATGTTGAAGATTAATTAATAGTCATACTTGCTTCCCCACAACTTTTTCAAGTAAATTCGTATTTCATTTTCCCGCTGGTTATTTGATGGTTCATAAAATTTTAATCCTTTAATACTTTCTGGTAAATATTCCTGATTAATAAAATTTTCATCAAAACTATGTGCGTATTTATAATCTTCACCATAGCCTATTTCTTTCATTAATTTTGTTGGAGCATTCCTTAAATGTAACGGAACAGGTAAATCGCCATTAATTCTTACTGCATCGAAAGCGCCTTCAATTGCCTTATAAGAAGCATTGCTTTTTGCTGAAGTCGCTAAATATGTTACTGTTTGAGAAAGTATAATTCTTGATTCAGGATACCCGATTACATTCACTGCCTGAAAACAATTATTAGCAATAACCAAAGCGGTTGGATTAGCATTTCCAATATCTTCAGAAGCAAGAATCAATAACCTTCTTGCAATAAAGGATGGATCTTCGCCTCCTTCTATCATACGTGCAAGCCAATAAACTGCTGCATTAGGATCGCTGCCACGAATTGATTTTATAAAAGCCGAAATGATGTCGTAATGATTTTCTCCCGCTTTATCATACATCGCTATATTCTGCTGAACAATTGAAGTTACTTTCTCATTTGTAATTTCAATTATAGTTCCACCGATAGAATTAATAACCAATTCAAAAATATTTAACAATTTCCTGCCATCACCACTCGAAAGCCTTAACAATGCCTCATTTTCAATTATTGTAATATTTTTGTTTTTTATGGTATTGTCGGTTTTTATCGCTAAATCAAGCATTGCAAGCAAATCATCTTTTCCCAATGGCTTCAAAATATAAATTTGACAGCGGGAGAGGAGAGCTGAAATAACCTCAAATGATGGGTTTTCGGTTGTTGCGCCGATTAAGGTAACCGTTCCTTTTTCGACTGCGCCAAGTAAAGAATCCTGCTGAGATTTGCTAAACCTATGTATTTCATCAATAAATAAGATTGGGTTGTTTTGTTGAAACAATCCATGTCCTTTAGCTTTATCAATCACATCAAGTATATCTTTTACCCCTGAATTAATGGCACTTAATGAATAGAAAGGACGTTTCAGCTGATGAGCAATAATATTTGCAAGAGTCGTTTTGCCAACTCCCGGTGGTCCCCATAAAATAATTGAAGGCAAAAGATTTGACATTATCGCATTACGCAAAATTGCTCCTTCGCCAACAATATGCTTTTGCCCAATATAATTATCTAAGCTTGTAGGCCGCATTCGTTCTGCCAGCGGAGTATTATTTTGCATTGGATTTATTTATTACTAATTAATGTGACACACTTATCTATATTATTCTTATTTTTTAACTACAGGTTTCTTATGCTTCCATCTCTTATGAGTCCAAAGCCAATATTCCGGATTTTTTCTTATGTCTATTTCCAATAAATGCTGAGTTTTTTCAATTATTTCACCGTAAGCAGTTTCTCTTGGTGAAGCAGTCACATCAACCAATTCCAAATTATAATGTCCTCTTTTTACTTTGTTTATTATTCCATATACAACAGGATAATTATATTCTTTAGCATATTTTTCAACACCATAAAGTACCGCAGTTTCCTGATTAAGAAATGTCATCCAATAAGCACTATTAGGATTTGAAGGAGACTGGTCAATTGCAAAAATAGTTGCAGTAAGTTCATTTGGATTACTGTCTAAAAAACGCTTTACTGATCTTGTTGAAATCATTTTAAGCCCATATTTACTTCTTGTAAGCTGCATTTTTCCATCAAAGTATTTATTACTAAGCGGTGTATATATCCCTACCGTTTTATGTTTTACCCATTTATCAATACCTACCGCCAATAACTCCCAATTATTAAAATGTCCGCCTGCAATAAAAACACTTCTCTTTTGCTCAAAATATTTATCTATAATTTCCGGATTGAGAACAAAAAACCTCTTTAACACTTGCTTTTCTGAAATAGTGAAAGTTTTTATGCTCTCCACAACCAAATCACTGAAGTGCATATAGAATTTTTTACAGATTGCATAGTGTTCTTTTCCTGATTTTTCAGGAAATGAGTTACGTATATTTTGCAACACCACCTTTTTTCTATATCCTGAAACATAATAGAATATCACGAACAAAAAGTCTGAAATAGCATATAATACAGGGAATGGAAGCAAAGAAAGAGGGATAATTACAAGATAATAAAGGATTGGATTAAGAATGTTCTTCATAAATATATTAAGAAATATTTTTTTTAACAAAGATAAAGGTATAGTTTTACATTCTCATTAATATTTAAAGTTTCTCATTTTTTAATTAATTTATTAAACATCTTGTGAATATGAAAAAAACATTTCTTTTAAAATCAATTTGTATTGTCTTAGGTTTATTTGTTGCGTCATCATCTTTTGCGCAAAAGAAAAAAGTTGACAAATCAAAATTCCTTGAAGGAAAAAAATACACAGTAAAATTTTATGATATTAAACCTACCGGAAGAGGCAAAGCTATTGAAAGTGAGATAGTGTTTAAAGACGGAAAAATTGATTGCGAGCTGATGGATGATAAACTTAAAATTGAAAAAACAATTTATAGAGTTACGCTTGATTCAACATATACAGAGGATGAAACAGAATCCCGTTTAATTAAGATTGAAGCCAACTATTCTCAGGATAAAGACGATGCAACATGGGAAGCAACAATTACCAACTTTGATATTGAGGGCACTATTGTGGAAAAGAAAAATGGCGTAGAAAAAAAGAAATACGAATTCAGCGGTGCTGAAAAAGCCAAAAAAAAATAAGCTTATGAATTTTATTTAAAACCAGTTAAGAGAATCCTTAACTGGTTTTTTTATTTTTAAATGTGCGGTTAATT
>CAIQBY010000030.1 GCA_903870175.1 uncultured Bacteroidota bacterium | reverse complement strand
CAATGAATTTTCTTGCCTTCATCAACTTTGTAAATAGACATTGGTACGTCTAAGTTGTCTTTTAAGTAAACTGTATCTCCTATTTTCATACTATTTCAAATTCTATTCCTATACTTGACTATCGGTTACATTCGGATCTTTCAATGACGCCTCACATATAAATCTATGCTCGTCAAAAGTAGTATTATATTGATTATAATCTACTAATAAAAAATTTTCTTATACCTTATATAAGTATCATTTCCCTCCCCTAAAAAACCAAATCCCTAACCCTCCTACAATCGCTCAGAAAAAAACTTCCCGCACAATTCCCCAAAGAACCCAAGGAAATGCCAGTTCAGTTTCACTTCTTTTTGCTTCCAAAATCTTCGTCTTATATTCCTCAAAACAGCATTTTATTTTTTTCTTATTGCCTGAAAGCCTTATAAACGTTGAAAACACGTCCGGAAGACAGTTTAACGGCTACGTAAGCTTGCGGGATGGTCACTGAAGCTTCGTGAACCGCAAAAGTTGCATCTTTTGTTGTTCGCGAAGCTTCCCTGATGGTTTGGGAACGTTCCCAAACCATCAGGGAAGCTTCAGTGACGGTTCGGGAAGCTTCCCAAACCGTTAAAGTTGTATCTTTTGCCGTTCGCGAAGCTTCGTGAACGGGCAGTGAAGCTTCCCGGCCCGAACAACTATCAATTGGAACGATATTGCTATTTTCTGCAAGAGCCTCTTTAATTTTTGCAGAATAATATCTAAAAAAAGACATCGGTTTACTGTTAACCGGAACGGTTCGGGAAGACAGAATAGTCAATAGTTATTAGAAATAAAAAAGTCCCGAAGAAATTCGGGACTTTTTTTATTATACAGACTAGTAAACTAATCTACCAATGACTAGTAAACTAATGAACTAATAATCACTACAACCCACGTTCTTTGTCAAGATATGATTGAACAACATCAATTGCATTATCAATAACATCACTCAACGCAGTAATAAATGTTCCGGGCTTAGCCATTGATAACGCATGTTTCAGCGCTTCCACTTCTTTAGGAATATATTCGTATGATTGTTTTGTATTCACTTCATTAATTCCTTCCACCAATAAACTTACAATTTCTTCTGCCTGTCTTCCACGCAAAAATTTATCCTGACGAATAATTATATGGTCAAACATTTGAGCGGAAATCCTGCCCAGGTCTCTGATATCATCATCTCTTCTGTCGCCCGTTCCGGTAATAATTCCTATTTTATAAGGAGATTCAACAGTAGATAAAAATTCCTGAATACCTCTGAAACCGTCAGCATTATGAGCAAAGTCAATCATCACTTTATATTCTTTAAAGTCGAATATATTCATCCTTCCAGGAGTTTGTGCCGATGAAGGAATAAATGTTTCGAGACTCATACGAATATCTTCTATCGTAAAACCATATACGTAAGAAGCAAGCGTAGCAGCCAGTACATTATAAATCATAAATGAAACACGACCGCCAAAAGTCAATGGAATAGTTGTTACTTTTTCCACTCTGAACTTCCAGTCGCCTTTTTTTATGGTGATGTATCCGTTTTCATAAATGCAGGCAATGCCTCTGTTTTTGCAATGTTCGATGATCACCGGATTATTTTCGTCCATACTGAAATACGCTACATTGCAGGAAGCCGCTTTTCCCAAACTCACACAATATTTATTATCTGCATTTAATACCGCAAACCCGTCCCGTTTAATACTTTCAACAACAACGCCTTTTACTTTAGCCATATCTTCCAGCGTATTGATATCGGATAATCCCATGTGGTCAGCCTGAATATTAGTAACCACGCCAACATCACATCTGCTGAAACCAAGACCGGAACGAAGAATGCCGCCACGTGCAGTTTCCAGCACTGCAAACTCAACAGTAGGGTCTTTCAAAATAAATTCGGCACTTACAGGTCCGGTGGTATCACCTTTTGTAAGCATCGAGTTTCCTACATATATACCATCCGAAGTAGTAAAGCCTACTTTATAACCGTTATTTTTTACAATGTGAGAAATTAAACGCGTAGTAGTAGTTTTACCGTTAGTACCTGTAATAGCAATAATAGGTATGCGGCACGACTTGCCCTCAGGATAAAGCATATCAATAACCGGAGCAGCTACGTTGCGCGGCAAACCT
>CAIQBY010000029.1 GCA_903870175.1 uncultured Bacteroidota bacterium | reverse complement strand
TGATTTGGATTCGGCTGAAGCTATCAAAGATTTATCTTTTGAACTCCGCTCGCAAATTGACAATCTGGTATTGGTACTTGGCGCTGATGTGAAAGGGAAACCAAGTTTGTCGGTTATTATTTCGGATAATCTGGTGAAAGAAAAAAACTTAAATGCAGGAGCAATTATCAGGGATATAGCTAAAGAAATTAATGGCGGCGGCGGCGGACAACCTTTTTATGCAACAGCAGGAGGTACTAATTCGCAGGGAATACAGAAGGCATTAGAAAAAGCCCGGACTTTTTTAAACTAACCAACTTCCTTTAAGGATGCCTAAAGTACCAGTTAAGAATTCCTTTATTCCCGATTCGCTTAAAGAAACTTCGTTGTTCAAAAATCATCTATTGACAGCGAAAAATATAGATACCAAGTTTCATTACACACATTATGATTACTTGCCGGCATCTATATTATTCATTTCTTTCCTTTTGTTAGTTTGGCTTTATGTTTCCAATTTTAAACAGGTAAATCAGGTAATAAAAGGATTCTATTTGAGCCGGTACGCCAATCAATTATCAAGAGATGAGTTTTCGCCAGGGAACAGAGTCACCGTATTTCTTACCTTATTATTTGTACTTACTTTATCCCTCTTTATTTCTCAGGCTTTAAGTTATTATGGAATAGGAAACTTCGAGAATAATTTCAGCCGTTTATATTTAATTTCAACTGCAGCGGTTATCTTAATATATCTTATTAAACTAATAACAGTAAGCCTTACAGGTTTTATTTTTCAAGCTCAAAAGGTTTCTTCTGATTATGTAATGACTATCTTTCTTTACTGTAATACACTTGGATTGTTTATGTTTCCGGTTGTTATTTGCCTTGCATTCGTAAGGCAGATTTCTCCGGCTGTTTTCATTTACGCAGGTATAATTATGATAGCCCTATTCATTTCTACACGAATATTCCGAGGATTTATTATTTGGATGAATGGTTTAAGAGGTTCAACGTTCTATTTATTTTTATATCTTTGCGCCCTTGAAATATTACCCTTTTTTATTTTGTATAAATTAGCTACTTTACTAATTAAATAAAAATGGCAGATTATATTTCTAAGTTTTGTTTCTGTTCAAATTCAAATAAAATAAATTGAAAGTAAAAACAATACTCGTTACCCAACCAAAGCCAGAAGGCGACAAGTCCCCTTATTTTGATCTGGAAAAGAAGTGCAAAGTAAAAATAGATTTCCGCCCATTTATACAAATAGATGGCATCTCGGGTCTGGACTTCAGAAAACAAAAAATTAATATCCTGGACCATACAGCTGTCATTATTACCAGCCGCAGTTCTATAGATCATTATTTCCGGATGTGTAAGGAAATGAGGGTAAAAGTTCCTGAAGACATGAAATTCTTCTGTATATCCGAGTCAACAGCTTATTACATTCAGAAATATATCCAGTACCGTAAAAGAAAAGTATTTTATGGAAAACAAACTGTTAGCGCTTTGATGGATGTTATAAAGAAACATAAAAATGAAACCTATCTATTGCCTTGTTCCGACATTCATAAAGAAGAAATTGCAGATAGACTGGAGCTTCAAAAAGTGAAATATACGAGAGCTGTAATGTATAAAACTGTTGCTGCCAATCTGAAAGATTTGGCAGATGTTAATTATGATGTATTGGTATTCTTCAGCCCTTCAGGAATTAAATCTTTGTTTAAGAACTTTCCGAAATTCAAACAGAATAATACACGTATTGCCTGCTTCGGAACTACCACGGCTGAGGCAATTAAAAAGGCAGGGTTGAAACTTGATATACTTGCTCCAACACCAAAGGCTCCTTCTATGACAATGGCTTTGGAGCAATATATTGTTGCTGCGAACAAAGGAAAATAATTACCTTTATTTGCCATTCACATTCATTTTAGCTCATTCATCATAATTATGTTATGCCAATTGAAGGATAAATTCTACTTTTATATCGAATAATGAAAACTTTCAGTAAGGAAGAACGATTATGCAGCAAAGTTTTCATTGATGAATTAGTCGCGAAAGGAAAATCATTCAACTCATTTCCATTTAGGATAAGTTGGATAGAAGCTACTGAAAATATGGTTCCTGTTAAAATAGTTATCAGTGTTCCAAAAAGGATTTTCAAAAGAGCTATTGATAGGAATCGTTTAAAAAGGCTGACAAGAGAAGGATACAGAAAGAACAAGGAGGTTTTATACAAAGAATTGAAGGATAAAAAAGTAAATGTAATGTTTGTTTACACAGCCAAGACATTAATGGAAGGTAAAGAATTGGAAGAAAAATTGGTATCCGCTTTGATAATGTTAGTCAAAAGAATTAACACTTAGTATTAAATGAAATTTATTACCACTCCTTTTAGTTATTTATTTATCGGTCTGATTAAAGTGTATCAGTATAGTATTTCTCCTTTGCTCGGACCATCTTGCAGATTCGAACCTTCCTGTTCACAATATGGAATAGAAGCATTTAAAAGATATGGATTGTTCAAAGGATTTTATTTAACTATTAAACGATTTTCAAAATGTCATCCCTGGGGAGGACATGGACATGACCCTGTACCATAGAAGAGTTAAAAGTTAAGGTTATAAGTTTCAAATTAAAATAAGTAAGTCATATATATATATAAAGATGAAAAAATCAGTAAAGAAATTTAAAATAGTAATTATTGCAATCTTAATAAGCGGTTCTGCAATTCTTTCCTATAGCTTTGTTGACAGTTATTTCGAGGTATCAAAGAATCTCGACATTTTTGCAACATTGTTTCGCGAATTAAATATTTATTATGTGGATGAAACGAATCCGGGTGAGTTGATGAAAAAGGGAATTGATGATATGCTTGCCTCCCTTGATCCATACACTAATTATATTCCGGAATCGGAGATTGAAGATTATCGTTACATGACTACAGGTCAGTATGGCGGAATCGGAGCACTTATTCATCAGGAAGGAGATTATGTTATTATTTCGGAACCGTATGAAGGGTTTCCTGCACAGAAAGCGGATTTGAGAGCAGGTGATAAAATATTAAAAGTAAATGATATTGATGTTAAAGGTAAAAAATCGGATGACATCAGTAAGTATTTGAAAGGACAGGCGAATTCTGCAATTAAATTATTGCTGGAACGGGAAGGTGAGAGTAAGCCGCTTGAGAAAACAATTAATCGTGAAGAAATAAAAATCAAATCTGTTTCTTATTCCGGCATGGTAGCGCCAACTGTCGGTTATATCAAACTTACAGGTTTTACTGAAAATGCAGCGAATGAAGTGAAGGATGCATTTTTAAATCTAAAGAAAAATCCAGAACTTAAATCTTTAGTGTTTGACTTGCGTGGAAACCCAGGTGGATTGCTAAAAGAAGCAATTGATATAGTAAATATATTTGCTGAAAAAGGAACTGTGGTTGTTAGTACAAAAGGTAAAGTAAAAGATTGGGATGCTGTGCATAAAGCAAACAATAATCCAATTGATTTGGATATTCCTATTACCGTATTGGTTGACAGAGGCTCAGCTTCTGCTTCGGAAATTGTTTCGGGTTCGTTGCAGGATTTGGATAGAGCTGTGGTTATTGGTCAGCGTTCGTATGGTAAAGGTTTGGTACAGCAAACAAGACCTTTGAGTTATAACGCTCAGTTAAAAGTTACAGTAGCAAAGTATTATACTCCAAGCGGACGCTGCATACAGGCTTTGGATTATTCTCATCGTAATGAAGATGGAAGCGTTGATAAAGTTCCTGATTCATTAATATCTGCTTTCAAAACTAAAAATGGTCGAATTGTTTATGATGGTGGCGGCATTGCACCTGATATAAATGTGGAAGCTGAAAAGTACAGCACTTTGCTGCAAAATCTGGTAACAAAAAATCTTATCTTTAATTATGCCACTAAATATCGAGTTGCCCATGCTACTATTCCACCTGTAAAGAATTTCAGGCTGACTGATGCTGAGTACGATGATTTTGTAACTTATTTAAATGCCAAGGAATACGATTATACCACAAAAACTGAAAAAGCTTTGGATGATTTGAAAAAGGACGCCAAAGATGATAAAACCCTGGATGCAATCGGTGGCGATATTGATGCACTAAAAACTAAAATAAAGCACAATAAAAAAGATGATTTAGTAAAGTTTAAACCGGAAATAAAACAATTTCTGGAAGAAGAAATTGCTTCTAGATATTATTTTCAGAATGGACGTTTGGAAGCATCCCTGAGAGATGATCCGGAATTGACTCAGGCTATTTCAGTATTGAACGATTCTGATAAATACAAAAAAGTTCTTACTACAATCGTGAAAGCCGAAAAACCGATGTATAATCCTGATAAAACAAAATTGAAGGATTTGAAGAAACATAAATCTTCTGAAAATTAGGTGTTGTAATTAATAACCCCTTCTAAATTAAGAAAAGTAAGTCGGCCAAATGGTAATTACCATTTGGCCGACTTACTTTTTCCGCCGATTCGCATCTATTCATAAATTCAACATTTTTTCATTGGGTATTAAATCGTAAAAAATGGTTTATATTTTTAAACATACTACCCATAGTTACAAACAAATTCGATTCATTAAGGAATAAAAACTACATTTGTAACTCTTAAAACAAATCATTTTAAAGAGTAATAATTGAGCCAATGTCTGAAACAGTAAAAGAAGCATTAACAACAGTAGAAACTGCAAAAAAATTAGGTTTGCTGCCTGATGAGTACGAGAAAATAAAAACAATATTGTGCAGAACCCCTAATTTTACTGAGTTGAGTATATTCTCGGTAATGTGGAGCGAACATTGTTCGTACAAAAACTCAATTGTATGGTTAAAAAAACTTCCTAAAAAAGGACCGTTTATATTGGCGGAAGCAGGTGAAGAAAATGCGGGACTTATTGATATTGGCGACGGATTAGCTTGTGCTTTCAAAATAGAATCACATAATCATCCTTCGGCGTTGGAGCCATATCAGGGTGCTGCAACGGGTGTTGGCGGTATCAACAGGGATATATTTACAATGGGAGCACGCCCCATTGCTCAGTTAAATTCACTGCGTTTTGGTGATATTAAACTGGAGAAAACAAAATGGCTGGTGAAAGGTGTAGTAAAAGGAATCGGTGATTACGGCAATGCTTTCGGGATTCCTACAGTTGGCGGTGAAGTGTTTTTTGATGATTGTTATAATGTGAATCCATTGGTAAATGCCATGAGTGCAGGCATTGTGAAAGTTGGAGAAACCATTTCAGCAACTTCTTACGGTGTCGGAAACCCTGTATTTATAGTAGGTTCGGCAACAGGCAAAGACGGAATACATGGTGCTACATTTGCTTCCGCAGATATTACAGAAGACTCTGCAAAAGACTTACCTGCTGTGCAGGTTGGTGACCCTTTTCAGGAAAAATTATTATTGGAAGCAACACTCGAAGTTATTAAAACAGGTGCTGTAATTGGCATGCAGGATATGGGTGCTGCAGGCATCACCTGCTCCACTTCTGAAATGAGTGCCAAAGGCGAACATGGAATGGAGATATGGCTTGACAGAGTGCCTACGCGTCAGGCAAACATGCAGCCGTTTGAGATATTGCTTTCCGAATCGCAGGAAAGAATGTTGATAGTGGTGAAAAAAGGACGGGAAAAAGAAGTTCAGAAAATATTTGATAAATGGGATTTGAACTGCGCAATGATAGGCGTAGTAACAGATACCAAACGAATTAAGTTTTTTGTAGGTGATGAATGTGTTGCAGATGTTCCTGCACACGATTTAGTGCTTGGCGGCGGAGCACCTGTATACCACAGAGATTCAAAAGAACCTGCTTACTTCAAAGAGTCGAAAAAGTTTACAATTGAAAGTGTTGAAGAACCAAAAGATTTGAAAGCAGTAGCAAAGTTTTTAGTTTCTCATCCTAACATAGCTTCAAAACAATGGGTGTACAATCAATATGATTCGATGGTTGGCACTGCAAATATGAGCACCAATGCGCCTTCGGATGCTGCCATTGTAAACATAAAAGGAACCAATAAAGCGATCGCATTAAAAGTAGATTGCAATGCAAGATATGTAAATGCTGACCCTGAAACGGGCTGTGCTATTGCTGTTTCGGAAGCTGCCCGTAATATTGTTTGCAGCGGAGGCGAACCTTCTGCAATTACCAATTGTTTGAATTTCGGTAATCCTTATAACCCTGAAGTATACTGGCAATTTACCAATGCAATAAAAGGAATGGGTGCTGCATGTATTAAATTTTCAACACCGGTAACGGGAGGAAACGTCAGTTTTTATAATCAGTCATCATATGAAGGACCTGTATTCCCTACTCCTACCATAGGAATGTTAGGCGTGTTGAAAGATAAATCAACAAGAATGACACTTGATTTTAAGAATGAAGGTGATTCAATATATTTAATAGGCAGTTCAAAAAATGATATTGCATCCTCGGAATATTTATTTTCTTTTCTCAATATTAAAAACACTCCTGCTCCTGCATTTAATTTAGATGAAGAATTTGAAGTGCAGAAAGCAGTGAAAACATTGATAAAAGAAAAGGTGATTCAATCTGCGCATGATTGTTCGGATGGAGGATTATTCATCACATTATTGGAATGTTCAATGCCAAATGGATTAGGTTTTAATATTAATTCGGATGACTCCATACGTAAGGATGCATTCTTATTTGGTGAAGCACAGAGCCGTGTAATAGTTTCCGTTAAAAAGGAAAACGAAGATGCTTTTATTGATTTAATGATGGAATCGCGTGCAGAGTTTGAATATCTTGGTGATGTGGGTGGAAAGGAATTAATCATTGATGAAGAAAGTTTTGGAACTGTTGCAGAGATGAAAAATTCATTTGATATTTCACTTGGAGAGTTGCTGAAATAAAAAAATTGTTTAATATTGTAGATAATTAAACTTGCTTCGATTTTTTTGAATTGAATTAACAACATTATTAAATGAGAAAAACATTACTATTCCTTTTATTTTCTTTAGTTGTTACTTTCTCTTTTTCACAAAATAGTCCTACCGAATATTACATTAGTGCATTGGTTAACGATTCATTAAAAGACTATCCCTCTGCGCTGCATGATCTGGATAATGCTTTCCTATTAAAACCTGATTACGATAGTGCTCTTTGTTTATTAGGTACCATAAAATTCAAACAGGGAGAATATAAAGAAGCAATTAAATTGTTTGACAGAGTTGTGAAACTAAATCAAAACTATTTTGATGCATTTTATGGCCGTGGCTGCGCTAAAGCACAATTGAAAGATTATAGCGGTGCTATAAAAGATTTCAGCAAGGCTGTCTTGCTTAACGCAAACAATTCAAAAGTTTATTATAACAGGGCATTGGCAAAGGGTTATCTGGAAGATTATCCTGCTGCTATTTTAGATTTGAATAAAGCAATTGCCCTGGACGAAAAATACACTACTGCTTATTATAGCCGTGCATTTTGGGAAGATATTTCAGGCAAATACAATGAAGCTATTGCAGACTACTTAAAAGTAATTCAACTGGATGCTTCTTATAGAGAAGCTTATATGGGTATGGCGACTGCAATGTATCAGCATGGAGATAAAGCACAGGCGTGCGAAGTACTAAAAACGGCTGCAGAGAAAGGCAGTATTATGGCTGAAGAATTAATTAATAAATTATGTAATTAATGAAACTAAAAATTATAAGTCTTGGTTTTGTTTTCTTTCTTTTGTTAGAAAGTCTATCCGCACAAAACATTCATTTCGCTCCTTATCAGAGAAATGTAAGTTGCCAACACAGAGTTTTAGGCTCTGCTACCATTGTAGTAACAAATTATGGCAACTATGGTGGCGTTCAGCGCACTCCATACACTTATACTTGGAGCAATGGTGTAACCTGCACCACTCCTGCCTGCGATACATCTTCTACCATTACCGATTTGGATGTTGGGTCTTATACTGTAACAATTACTGATGCACAGGATGATGACTTAGCTTCTTATGTATTTACAATCATTGAAGATGTGTGTCACATGACGGCAGCACAGGTTTTTACACCTAACGGAGATGGTATTAATGATACTTGGTTTATTCAAAATGCAGATCTTTTTCCTGATGCCCGAATTTTAATTTATAATAGATTGGGTCAGAAAGTATATGACCATAAAGGTTTATATACTGTACAATGGGATGCCAAAGATATGTTTGGAGTTCCATTGCCGGATGCAGCTTATTATTATGTAATTTATGAGGAGGAAAAAGAAAAAAGTACTGTTAGGAAAGGTTGTGTTTCAATAGTTCGATGATATGAAAAAGTTAATTAGTATATTCGTCTTATTGTTCTCTTGTATAATTGCATCGCATGCACAGCAATCTGTTCAATACACGCAATTTACTTTCAATGATTATGGATTGAATCCTGCTGTTGCCGGAGCATCCAACGGATTAGAGTTTGTAGGAGGCAGAAGAGTTCAATGGAGAGGTTTTGATGGCGGTCCCGAAACCAACTTTGTTAATGTTACAAAGGCCTTCGGTAAAAAAGGATACAGGCATTTCTGGCATGGAATAGGTGCTTATATAGAACAGGATAAAATGGGTGTATATACAACTCAAGTTGGCTATCTATCCTATGCAATGCATTTCAAATTGTCTCCTAAATTCCGTTTAAGTTTTGGTTTGGCAGGAGGAATTAAAAAAGTATCGTTATCAAATATTGTTTTTGATTCTTTCGATCCGACTTTCACTGAAGCCAACCGGACAGTTAAAGTACCTGATATTATTCCGGGTTTATATCTTTATTCTAAAAAATTCTCGTTAGGTGTTTCCATGAGAAATGTATTTTTGAATACTTTGAAATTTGATAAACACCAGCTTGGAACCGGCACAGGAGTCTTGCTTGTGCCGACAGCTTATGTTACTGTAAGCAGGAAATTTGTTTCCGGTGATTATAATTTTGTTTCTGTACCGGCTATTAATATACAGTCTGATTTAAGAAGTATTCCTTCTGCCAACCTTAATTTTATTACCTATTATAAAAAAAGAATAGGTTTAGGATTAAATTACCGGATTCACGACGCTGCTTCTGTGATCCTTCAGGTACGTATATTTAAAAATTTTGTAGTTGGTTTTGCTTACGATTATACAATTTCCCGTTTCCATGTTGCTAATGCTAATTCGGATGAAATTATGATGGGTTTCACACCTATGATGAGTGTGGAAGATATTCAGAAACTTAGTACATCAGACTGCCCTAAGTTTGAATTTAAATAGTCTCCTTCCTTTTCTGTGAAGAAATTACTTGGTAAATTATGGCATCTTTTATGGAAAACCGCAATGTGGTTTTTCATTATCAGTATCGGGTCTGTTGTTGTTTTTCGTTGGCTGCCGGTACCTGTTACTCCGCTGATGCTTATCAGATGCGTGGAACAGAAGATGGATGGCAAAGACATGAAACTCAAAAAACATTGGGTTCCGTTTGAAGAGATTTCTCCTAACCTTCAATTAGCTGTCGTTTGCTCCGAAGACCAAAACTTCATAAAACATAATGGGTTCGATTTTGAAGCTATTGACAAAGCAATGGAATATAATGAAAGCCATAAAAAAACAAGAGGTGCGAGTACTATAAGTCAGCAGACTGCGAAGAATGTTTTTCTTTGGAGTGGCCGCAGCTGGGTGCGCAAAGGGTTTGAAGTTTATTTTACTTTCCTTATTGAAACCATCTGGAATAAACAAAGGATAATGGAAGTGTATTTGAATGTAATAGAAATGGGCGATGGCATCTATGGTGCTGAATCCGCTTCCAAAATATATTTCCATAAAAGTGCTAAAGATTTATCCAAGCCGGAAGCATCTTTAATTGCTGCTGTATTGCCCAATCCAAGAAAATTCTCGGTTACCAAGCCACCTGCTTTTATTACTGAAAGAAAAGAGTGGATACTCCACCAGATGGTGCTTTGGGGCGGTGTTTTGAGTTATGAAAAAGCGGAAGAAAAAGTAATTAAGAAAAAATAATGTCGAATACTGAACATCGAATATCAAATGTTGAAGTGTGCGACACTTACTTCATAATTCAGTATTCGATGTTCTATATTCGATATTCCTTTCTTTACCTCTCTCCTACCCTATTTTTTAGTTATCTTTGCACTCCGAAATTTTTTAATTTGTAATCTGTAATTTGTAATCTATAACATTATGTCAAAAGGATTTTTTACCGTTCCGCCACCAGTGAACGAACCCATTAAAAGCTATGCTCCCGGAAGTGCTGAACGGAAAGAACTTCAGGCAATGCTTAAAGAATCACGCTCGAAAGAACTTGATATCCCCATGTATATTGGCGGAAAAGAAGTGAGAAGCAATGATAAAATTCGTCTTGCTCCTCCTCACGACCATAAACATACATTGGGATTTTTTCACAAAAGCAATAAAGACCACGTAAAACAAGCTATTGATGCTGCTTTGGCTGCTAAGCCGAAATGGGAAAATCTGGATTGGGAACACCGTGCTACTGTATTTTTGAAAGCTGCCGAACTTATTGCAGGTCCTTATCGTGCAAAGCTGAATGCCGCTACAATGCTTGGCCAGAGCAAGAATGCGTTTCAGGCAGAGATTGACAGCGCTTGTGAAATTATAGATTTCCTTCGTTTCAATGTGATGTACATGAGCGAGATTTACAAACAGCAACCTCCTGTAGCAGGCACCGGATATGGTGTTTGGAACAGAGTGGAACAGCGTCCGCTGGAAGGATTTATTTATGCGCTTACTCCTTTTAACTTTACTGCTATTGCAGGCAATCTTCCTACATCATGCGCTATGATGGGCAATGTGGTGGTTTGGAAACC
>CAIQBY010000028.1 GCA_903870175.1 uncultured Bacteroidota bacterium | reverse complement strand
TTAATTGACCTTTTTTCTAAATCTTTATAATAGGTTTCAATTTTTGCCCATGAATCAATTGTAATTTCCTGAGGCAAAAATTGCCGAACCGGTTTTGTAATTTCTTTGCTTTCCATAAAAAATAAAAATGTTTATTTCGTTTAATTCATTAAAAAAAATTACCCCTGACAGAAAATCATTTTGTCAGGGGCAACAACTAAAACTGTTTCTAATTCAATATTATGCTACTCCTGTTTTTCTAACGCCTTGGGTTGCAACTTTAGAACCTGTAGTTTTCAAGGGTTTTGTATTAACATTAGTTGTATTTGTTTTATTTGACTTCTCAAATTCACTGGCATTTTTAATCTTGATTTTTTCTTCCTCAGTAAGTTCTACTTCTTTTTCATCAAGCAATCCTGAAGCTTTCAAAATATTATACCAGCTCACTACTTTTTTTATAACTGATACATGTACTCTTTCATCATCATAGTCAGGCACAATTGCTCTGAAATACGCTTTCAATTCTGCATCAGGCTGCTTATGACTAATACATTCGGCGCCATTTTCTTTTTCATAAATTGCCTGAAAAACTTCCTTCAATGGTTTATCTTCACCTGCAGTATAAATCCCAATCTCTTCCAATTGCATCATCTTTTGGGTAGCATACGCAACAATTCTTTTTTTATCAATTAATGATTCAGCAATAATGCCATTTTTGGCTGCTCGTGCAACCATTTTATAAAGGCCGCTTTGACCTGGTATCGAAATTATTTTGCTAATGTTCATTGTTTTTATTTTTTGTTCGGCAAAGGTAGAAAAATTATTGCATCTCCTTTTGAAACGTTTTATTTTTTAATTATTCTGTTTGTTTACTATTCAAAGTCTTTATATAAAAGATACTTTTTGCGGACAACTTTAAATTTTTTTATTCCTTCCTGCCAGCTTCCTCTAATTTCATCTTCGGATTTTCCGTCAATTATCTGTTGTTTCAAAGTTGCATTACCTGCATGATAATTAAAATTCTCGTCAAAATATGAAGCTTTATCCGGAGTGTTTTTATAAGTGCCCATCAACCAGAATAAATATAGTTTTTTCGAGTCTTTCATATATTCTTTCCCGAAATCCGAAAGGTTATATCCTTTACATTCTTTCCCGCTATATTTAGGCTCCATTGCACCTGGCTTAGGTTCGGGAGTGAATTTGTAATTTGCTTTTTCCAACGTAGGATGACCAATAACCTGAAAAGGCATATCTGTACCTCTGCCCACCGACATTATTGTTCCTTCAAATAATCCAAGTGTAGGATATAAATAAACAGAAGTCATATTCGGTAAGTTTGGCGATGGTTTGACTGGCAACTGATACAAATCTTTATGTATGTAATTTAAGATAGGAATCACTTTCAAATCACATTTAATTTTTCCTTTTAGCCAGCCTTCTCCATTTATCATTCCTGCGTATTCCCCAATCGTCATTGCATAAACTATCGGTACAGAGTGCATTCCCAGGAATGATTTATAACTTTCCTCCATCACCGGACCATCAATATAATATCCGTTTGGGTTCGGTCGGTCCAGAAGAATTAACTGTTTATTATTTTCTGCACAGGCTTCCATCACATAATGTAAGGTAGAAATATAAGTATAAAACCTTACTCCTACATCCTGAATATCAAACACAACTATGTCAACGTCTTTCAAATCAGCCGGTGCAGGCTTTTTGTTTTTACCATAAAGTGTAATAATTCTCAATTTTGTTTTCGCATCCGTTTCCGATTTTACTCTCTCGCCTGCATCCACAGTACCTCTGAAACCATGCTCCGGACAAAATACTTTTTTGATGATAATGCCCAATGAAATAAGACTATCTACAAGATGAACATTTTTAATATTGGAAGATTGATTGGCAACCACAGCCACCCTTTTGCCTTTCAGCAACGGTACATATTCTGATGTCCGCTCCGCCCCTACTGTCAAATCTGCGCTTGTTTTAGTTTTATTATCAACCGAAACGATGCCTTGCGCAACTGTTTTGAAAGTGAAATGAATGAACAATAACAGGAAACATAATTTATAAACCTTCATCTTAACTGTAAAATAGTATTTTTGTGAATTATATAGTTTAATAAAACGTCAAAGCTACTAAATTTTGAATATCGAACGCTTCATTTCCAAACGAATCATTAAAGGTAACGGATCTGCCAACCAGTTTTCGCGACCTATTGTTCGCATTTCTGTCTTGGGAATAGCTCTCGGACTCGCCGTAATGATTTTAACGGTGTCGATAATTATTGGATTTAAAAATGAAATACAAAATAAACTAATTGGATTTGGTTCGCATATCCAGATTTCCAACTACGATAACAATGTGAGCGATGAGCCACAACCTATAAGCAAACAACAACCTTTTCTGGAGGCACTGAAAGCTAATCAAAACATCAGTCACATTGAAGTATATGCTACTAAAAGCGGCATTATTAAAACAAAAACTGATAATGAAGGCGTACTGCTGAAAGGAATAGGAAAAGATTTCGACTGGAAATTTATTAATGACAATATGAAACTCGGAAAGCCTTTTATGGTCAATGACACCGGCTTATCCAAAGATATTGTTATCTCGAAATACCTTGCTGCCAAACTGGAATTGAAATTGAATGATAAAATGATTATTTACTTTTTAACCAAGAACCCTCATGATCAAACTTCCTCGTATGAGCAGCGTGCCAAGGTATTCTACATTTCCGGAATATATGAAACCGGATATGAAGATATTGATAAACGCCTTGTATTAGTGGATATTGGGCAGATTCAAAGATTAAATTTCTGGACCGAAAACCAGATTGGAGGATTTGAAATTTCTATAAAAGATTTTAATAAAATTGATAAAGCAGGCGAAGAAGTCAACGAACTTATCGGGCAAGGCGTGATTGCACAGACAGTAAAAGAAGTGAATCCTACAGTATTCTCCTGGCTCGAATTGCAAAATGTAAATGCTGCAGTAGTTATTACTTTGATGATATTGGTAGCAGGTATTAATATGATTTCTGCCTTGCTCATATTGATTCTTGAGCGTACTAACATGATTGGAATATTAAAAGCACTCGGCGCAAATAACGGCAGTATTCAGAAAATATTTCTTTACAATGCTACCTATTTAATAGGTAAAGGATTAATGTGGGGAAATATTATCGGTATCGGAATGGCTTTATTTCAGAAATACACCGGAACTTTCAAACTCGACCAGGCAACGTATTACGTTTCCGTAATTCCTATAAATATCAGTATACTCAATATTATATTACTTAATATCGGTACTTTAATCTGCTGCCTGATTATGTTAATACTTCCAACATTCATAATTTCAAAAATTACTCCTGTAAAAGCAATCAGATTTAGTTAATTAACTAAGGAATTCCATTATTTAATGATTAATGAAATAGAATGTATATCAAAAAAAGTCCCGCATTTCTGCAGGACTTTTTTAGAATTTATCCTTCGACTCCGCACAGGATGACAATTAGAATTTAGTTTTTCATTAAACAATTGTTACAATACAAGGAATTCCATCTTTCCCTGCCTGATTTTTACTGTTGATGTAAAAGCCTATTATATAAAGCGTTTTACCAACCTGACTTGATGTAAAAAGCATTTCGAAATCAGTAACAGTTTCGTTTTCCTGACGTACATAATCTTCCGGTTTCGGTGCAGGAGCGCCCGCATCTGTAATAGCAATTTTTAATCCTAAATAACTTACTCCCTTTGGTTTTGCTCCGCTATGTATCAATGCAGGATTTATTGCAGTAAAAAATAAACTCAACGAAGATTGAACATAACATGCAAGTGCAGGTGAATATTTTGGTATTCCACCAGCTTTTCTGCTTGGTGCAAATATTTCACAAACTGCCATTTCTGTACTCGATAGAGTAATTGTTGTATTGTTTTTTATTAAACTTCTGATACTTTGAGTCAAGGTAAATCCAGTTTGGTAATCACCATTTTGAGTATCAATTACAATTTTGCTAGATGCTAAAGGATTAACATAATTTGCGAAATCGCTGTTCCACTTTTTAAGGAAATCATTTAGTGCACCAACTTGTAAATCAGTTAAACCATACCGCAATATCGCATCTGGCGTAGTTACATAAGGGATGAAGGAATTAACAAAAAAGTTGTACCTCAGGATTTTGAATGATAGAATTGTCATAATTTATTTATTTATTAGTGATTAATTATTATTTATTTTGTTTCAATTTGTCTTCAAAAGGCAGTGTTAAATAGAATATGTTCAACCTTAAATCCTCTCTTTATATCCTCGGCGGAGCCATTTTACTCCATTACTGTTTTTTCCGTCATGTAAAGTACTTTTGTTGTCGTGTAGAGTACTTTTGAATGAACTGAAGCACTTTTTATTGTTTGTCGAGCACTTTTCTTATAATGTCGAGAGCTTTTCCTGTCATAAAAAGTACTTTATTTGATAAAAAAGTGCTCTGCTTATAATAAAAAGGTCTCTACAAGGTATAAAAAGTACTTTACAAGGTATAAAACTTCGGAATGGCCATTTCGGCACACTTCAACACCAAATCTTCAGCACTTTTGAGAGGAACAGGAATATTAAAGAACTTTTACTGAGGGCAAAGGAAACATTAAAAAGAATAGAGAATAGAAACGAAAACCGGATATAAGGCGAGAAAGTACTTTTCCGCCTCTTATTATACTTATACTATAGGATAAAGACTTTTAAACTCAACAAACCACCCAAAAACAGTGCGTTTGGCAACGCCTGTAGAAGCACTTGCTTCATTACTTGTACGTCCTCTTAAATAAAGTACCAGACATCTGTTCTTCATAATTTGTTTGGCAGCACCTATGAAAGTAAATTTTTTCGAACCCATTTCTTTGGCAAGTGCAAACGTGTTTGCTTCACTGGTACATTTATTCATCCTGTCGTAATCAGCATCGGTAGCCACAGGAATAGTAGATTTTTTCTTGCTCACTTTA
>CAIQBY010000027.1 GCA_903870175.1 uncultured Bacteroidota bacterium | reverse complement strand
TGTATAAGGGAAAAACGTAGGATCGGTGGCGGCTCCTAAACCTTGAACATCATAAGCACCACAAGGACCAGTTACAGCAGTTCCAGCAGCATTAAACACAGTAATATCGAAACGAGGTTGCTGTGTGGCAGTATGTCCTGACGGGCTTTCCAATACAACTGCATATTGATAAGTAAAAGAGGTGTTATTGATAGTAACCGGTATTTGATAACTCAAATATTCAGTTCCATAATTAGTTTCAGAATTGCCTAATCTAGCGGAAACATGACCGCCACCAGGAGCAATATAAGGGATGTTTGGCATACCCCCTGTCGTTCCTGCATTTGGGTCAAAACCATTTGGGTCGGTAAGTAAATCTTGTTGTGCAGCGGTGCCTGGTACTGCATTTACAGGGCCTACATTCATACCTGGAGTCCAAACTGTAGGAGTTGGGTAGTTACTGCACAACCCTGTTCCGCCTGTCCATCCGGTAAAAGTAGTGTCTTCAAAATTTGCATTTGGACATCCTGATGATGGATTTCGAAGTGGATTACGAGGATTTGGTTTTGGAAAAAAAGGTGTAAAAGGCACTTCAACTATTCCTTTTTGCTTATTGATATATTGTTTTTTACGACCGTTAATTAATCTTTTATATTCAGATTCAGGAATGCCTTTTTTCTTTAGCTCGGTGACAATTGCTTTTTCATCAAACCCTTTTAGATACTTCGCGTCATCATTTTGTTCTTTTTTTAAAGTCTCCTGATTTTGTGGAACTGTTTGGGCATACATATTTCCTGTAGAAACTATATTTAATAAAAACAGGAAAGAAAATAAAATTGAAAGTATTTGAGTTTTCATTTTTTTTTAAATTTTAATATATGAATTGATAAAAAAACTTAATCGATTGATTTTCTATTTCCATACTATCTATAGGACGCTAAAAACAGTTTAAAGGTTGCATGTGGATTATATGATTTTAGTCTTGTTTTTATATTATTTATAAATCCTATCCTTCTTTAAAACTCCGAATCCCTGAAATACACTATATTGCAGGTTATTTTATGTGAATTACAGTACAAAATTAATTAAAGAAAAGGAATAAAAATAGAAGGCTACCCCTCTGATTTTGTGAGGGTTGAATAAAGAAAAAATAATGTTTCTAACAGGAATTTTTTATGAAATTTAATGAGTTTTGAAAGGAAACATACTTTGAGCGTACGAGTGGGTACTCAAAATTATTTATTTGGAATAGGTGCTATTAATATTCGAATACTGTTATTCCCAATTTCAACAGTACTATACAGTCAAGCCAATAGTACTATTCACGGTTTCAATAGTACTATTCAGATTTTCAACAGTATTATTTAAAGTTTCAATAGCACTATTCAGGTATTTCAACAGTGGTATTTAAAGTTTCAATAGTGGTATTCAGATTTTAAATAGTGGTATTTAGATTTCAAATAGTACTATTCAAAGTTTCAATAGTACTATTTAGATTTTAAATAGTGCTATTTAGTTACTTTCTTAATTTGAAAATTATTTTACAAGAGTAACTGAACCAATATATTTATGCTTTCCTCCATAAACATCATTCAGCTTCACTTTCCACACATAAACATCAATCTGGGCAATAGCACCGCTGTTATTGACAGCTCCATTCCAACCTTTATTCACATTTGTAGAGTTATAAATAGTGTTGCCCCATCTGTCAAAAATCATCATTTCAAAGGAAGATTCGTCCCAGCCCGTTCCTTTAGGAATAAAAATGTTATTATTTTCATCTCCGTTTGGGGTAAAGGCATTTGGGGCGTAAAACGTAAAATCTCCGTTAATAACAATAAAATTAACGACGGAATCAATGCAGCCTTGAGCATTTGTAATAATCAATGTGACCGGATAGGTTCCAATAGCATTATAACTGTAAGTTGGATTTTGAGAATTTGAAAGTCCCCCGTCTCCGAAAAACCACTGCCAGCTGTTAGCGCCTGTTGACATATCAGTAAAGGAAATATAAGGATCATCAATGGTTGTAATTGATGGGTTACTTGCAAATTGAGCAACTACAGGAGATGGATTAGGCAAATAAACACATGCGCTATCCTGACATCCTCTGCTATCTGTTGCAGTAACACAATAATTTCCTGCTCCAATATTATTTATAGTTGTAGTATTTGCCCCATTTCCCCATACATAAACATAAGGACCAACACCACCAGAACTGTTTGCTGTTGCAGTTCCATTCGTTTCTCCAAAACATCTAATGGGAGTGGTAGATAGGGTAGCTGTAATACTTCCAATACTATTGATTATCGTTGAGACTGTATTTATACATCCGTTTGCATCAGTAACAGTAACGGAATATGTTCCCGATGCAAGTGCTGTTGCATTAGCTGTATTTCCTCCTGTTGGCAACCATGCAAATGAATAAGGCAAAGTTCCTCCAGTTGCATTAACAGTAGCAGTTCCATCATGTTGTGTGCAAGTAGCCGGAGTATTGGTAACTGTAGAATTTAATGCTGAGGCAGGTTGAGTAACTATTGCGGACGTATTTGCGGAACAATTATTCGCATCAGTAACAGTTAAAGAATAAGTTCCTGCAACCAGCGAAGTTGCAGTTGGTGTCGTTTCTCCACTGGGGCTCCATGCATAAGTGTATGGTGCTGTGCCACCAGATGCATTTGCGCTAGCTGTTCCATTGTTTCCGCTAAAGCAAGTCACTGGAGTAGCTGTTGAAGTAACGGAAAGTGCCGAATTGGGCTGTGAGATAATCGAAGTTGTCGAATTAGTACATCCATTATTATCAGTGGCTGTTACCGTATAAGTTCCGGCAATTAATCCAGAATAAGTTGCTGTTGAAGGTCCGCCCGACCATGCGTAAGAATAAGGAGAAATACCTCCAGTTGCAGAAGCTGTGCTCGTCCCGTTATTTCCTCCAAAACAATTTACAGGTGTCGCTGTTGTCGAAACAACTAAAATAGCAGGCTGAGTTACAGTTGTAGTAGCAGAATTACTGCAGCCATTAAAGTCGGAAACAGTAACCGTATAAGTTCCGGCAATTAGTCCGCTATTTGAAGCAGTGGTTCCGCCTCCAGACCATAAATAGGTATAAGGTGCTGTTCCACCTGAGGCAGAAACAGAATCAGTTCCATTACTGCCTCCAAAACAACTTACAGGAGTAAAATTTGCTGTCGCAATAAGAGCTGAAGGTTGAGTTACAGTAGCAGTTGCAGTACCTGTACAACCGTTAATATCGGAAACTGTTACTGTATAAGTTCCGGCGGCAAGCGCAGTATCAGTGGCATTAGTTCCGCCTCCAGACCATGCATAAGTAAAAGGAGCAGTACCTCCAGTCGGTATATCCGTGCAAGTTCCATTGTTTAATCCAAAACAAGTAACAGGAGTAAAGGTTGTAGTTGAATTAAGCACATTCGATTGAGTAACCGTTGCTGTTGCTGTTGCAGGGCAGCTGCCTGTAGCTGAAACAGAAACAGTATATGTACCTGTAGCAAGTCCTGTTATTGCTGAACTTGTCTGACCTCCAGGTGTCCAACTATAATTTATTGTTCCGGCATTTCCTGTTGCAACAGCTGTGGCAGTACCTGTATTTCCGGCACCACAGGAAATATTTGTACTTGTAGCAGTAACACCTAATATAGAAACAGGAATCGTAATTGTACTAGGTGCATTACAAGGTCCGCTGGAAGTAAGTGTAACATTATAAGTACCCGGTGCAGCGTAAGTATGAGAAGGGCTTTGTGAAGTTGAAGTGGCTGTACCATCACCAAAGTCCCATAGATAACCTGTAGGACACATTAAGGAAGTATTGGTAAAATTTACGGTATTAGCACCTGCACATGCAAATGTAAAGTTGGCAGAATTTGGCGGTGCATCATCAATCAGAATATCATCTACTGCAATTCCATCGTAATTATTACAGGTAGTACCAGCGCCAAACAGGAACCTGAAACGAACACTCGGCTTATTAGCCAATGAAGACATACAGTGTTTTGCAGTAACCCATCCCAAGCTTCCATTTCCCCCTTGACATGGGCCTACTGTAGCTCCGGCCCTTCCTGTCCAGCCATGAGGAGGTGTTGCCGAGGTAAGCCAGGTAACATTATTATAGTCGTACCAATTAACATTCAGGCAGTTTACAGGGTCTCCAAAAGCACCAACATTTGTCCATGAGGTGCCTCCGTTTAAAGAATATTGCAATACCAATCCATCATATTTCCATTCGTCCTCCCAATAAATTTTAAATGATATCCACGGGTAATTTAAGGATGTGAAATCAAAACAAGGGCTCATTATCCATGATAATTCAGAATAATTATAGAATGAACCGGTAAGTCCGCCAGCCATCCAGCATTTTACTCCGCCACCTGCCGTGTTTACAGTGGGATGAGCAGGAGTTCCCCAAGCCCAATCATTGTTTGTGCCACCTGTTGTCCATGCAGGAGCAGCTTCAAATCCTTCGTTATATGGAAAAGTTGAAATCAAGGCACCACACTGCGCTTTGGTTCCTATGCTTACAAGAAGCAGAAAAAGAAAAGAAAAACTTATTTTGAATATTCGAAACACTATGCTTAATAAAATCCTTTAAAGATCTTTTGAAGCGGTTAAGAACTATTATCTTTTCAAGAAGATAATTTCTTTAGGGTGTTCACTTACAATTATTACGATGCAAAAATAGATAGAAAGATTGGTTTTTAATATTTTCAGGAGATTAATTTTTTGTTAAGTTTTCAACGATTCATCTACTTTTATGTTTATTTGTGTGATGCGTGTCATATTTTAAGTCTTTGCTATGGTGTTATTTTGCAATTATATTTTTATCTGAATTTTATATTATTTAATGGAAAAAATCATTGAATCATTTTTAGAAAAACAAAAGAATCTTACGTTTTGCACTGCTAAAGATAATGCACCATATTGTGCCAACTGTTTTTATGCTTTTGAGAATGAGAATAACCTCCTTGTATTTAAATCGGATAGCAACACAAAACATATTATTAACGCTTTGAGTAACGATAAAGTTGCAGGAACCATTTTGCCGGATATAGACAAAACAGGAACAATAAAAGGCATTCAATTCACCGGTAATTTTATTGTTCCGGAGAATGAATTAAAGGAGAAAGCAAAGAAGAAGTATTATAAAAAATTTCCTTTTGCTTCAGTAGTTCCCGGAGAATTATGGGTTATTGAATTAATTTCAATAAAAATGACGGATAATACGTTGGGCTTTGGAAAAAAATTACTGTGGGAAAAAACAACCGCAGTGTAGTTGAAATAACTTATTTTATTTTTTATCACCTTTCTTTTTCTTCCTGATGTTTCCAGCCGAATTACAAGGTTTGGATATGTTTTTTACAACAAACTTTTCGGAACAAACAAACCCTCCTTTTTCATAAGGAACAAATACCGAATAAGCATCGGTTTGCTTCACCGGTATTACTCTTGTGGTATCTCCGTTACTCCATAAATAGGAATTGTGTCCGGCACCGGCATCCAGATATTTTGTTCCTGCCGAATCGAAACAGTTAATTTTCGGTTGGTTTAATTTGAAAGGAAGTGAAGGAACGTTAGCAACTCTATAAGTACCAAGAGGTCCATTTACCTGCAATAATTTATTACCCTTCTGATTAACTACCACAAAACAAATGTCGCTCCAGGTAGGATTTCCATAACAGATAACAGTATTCCCGTCAGCCAGCCTTTGCACACTTCCGCGCCCATTACAGCTCATATCATCATCAAAAGTATAACTCCAGACAAGTGTAAAAACCTTTTTAACTTCATCCAGTTCGAATTCAATTGCTCTTGCCCCGTGAGATACCGTATGCTGGCCATCATCAAAAAGAGTGAAATGTCCGTTGGGCAATTTTCTTATATTGTGCTGCCCGTAAAATGGAACAGGGCAGTTAACAAAAGTAAACTCGTTTTTTTTACCTCCAAGCCGCCACATTATAGAGCCATCCTTTCTGTTTATTTTTGTTATTTCATTAAAATCCCTTGACGATAATAATATATTTCCATCTTCATCCAGTGCAAAAGCATTGCAATGTGTCCATTGGGCAGTGCCGGTATTGCTATCAAAAAAAATATCGGCATCCGAAATTTCGAAATGATCCTTGGCATGCCATTCGAAAACAACATTGTGCTGTGCATCCAGTTCCTGAATTATACCTGCTGCAACACCAATAGTATCCCGCACCCATTTGTTTTTCCATTCAGGATATTTAGTAAAATCAACTTTTATTTTTTCATCGCAAAGCAGCAGAAAGTGTCCATCAGGCAGAACTAAACGGTCGTGCGCATCAATATAATATCCATTTTTACATTCCAAAGAATCCACCGGTTTAAAATCGCTGTTCATCAAATACGTTTTATTCCTTTGGGTGAACATCATCCTATTGTCTTCCGTTACTGTAAAATCAAAAGCACCTTGAACAGTGCGGCAATAAATAACATTTCCTTCATTATCCATTATTATTAAATGGTCGTTGGAAGCAAAGAAAAAATATCCTGATACTGCTGAAGGATCAAATAAAGTAGCATTAAAATTAGGCAACGGCTGTATCGGCTTAGGTGGCAGCGCAGGCTTTTGTGCCTTACCGGCAATGGAAATAAATAATATAATAAGCAGTAATAATTTTTTCATTGATAGGTTTATAAGAATACATTTGAAATAGGATTCGTATAAACAGCGGGCAAAAGTATAGCAAATAAAAGCAAATAACAATTTTTAGTTATCCATTGTTATGTTTATGCTATCCTGTAAAGTTATTTGTCGTTGTATGGTTTGCTGTAATTATCATAATCGCCGGCATGCAGCTTTAGCCAGATATTATAACGTTCCAGATTTTTAACTTCCAGTTTGCAGAAAAAAGCAGTATAATGCACTTGTTTGTCAATAATAGTCAAAGGAAGATTATACGTTGAAGAAGCAGGATTTGCCAGTAAAAAAGTGGAAGGAGGAAAAAGAACGCCAGACAAGTTATTGCTCGAAAACAACAAAGGAGCAGTTTTATGCTTTGTTTCCTGCGCCATTGATATAGAAGCGACAAGCTGTAATGCTAACAATATTGTTGTTGTTTTCTTCATCCTTTTATTTACTTTTTTATTTACACTTTTCTTTGTGTAGTTATTGACTATTATTTATTTCTTTTTCATAAAAATCAATAATTATGTAATGCTCTGTTATCTATAAATGTAATAAGGAAAATAGAAGTATCGTGTATAGTATAAATAAGTGAAGTTTGTTTTGAAACTACACATTTTCTGTAAGTTAATAATTTGGAAGCAGGACACAATTCTTTATTCAAATAATACCTCGAGGCTCTGCCTCGGGGTGTGCGTAGGAAAAAAAGTAATATGTTTGCAAAATGAGTGAACATATTCATAAGCGGCACAATAAAAGTTTGTTGCTGTACCATTGTGTTTTTCCGATAAAATAT
>CAIQBY010000026.1 GCA_903870175.1 uncultured Bacteroidota bacterium | reverse complement strand
TTTATTCAAATAATACCTCGAGGCTCTGCCTCGGGGTGTGCGTAGGAAAAAAAGTAATATGTTTGCAAAATGAGTGAACATATTCATAAGCGGCACAATAAAAGTTTGTTGCTGTACCATTGTGTTTTTCCGATAAAATATCGGAGAAGTGTTTTGTCTGAACCAATTGAAAAGAGCTTGATTGAAGTTTGTAAAGGAATTCAAGAACGTTATGAAATACATTTTGTAGAGGTTGGTGCTGATGAAAATCATGTACATTTTTTGATTCAAAGTGTTCCAAAGTTTTCTGTTGAAACGATAGTGCGAACGATAAAAAGTGTCACGGCAAAAGAACTTTTTCGTCTTCATCCAGAAGTTAAGTCTCAATTGTGGGGCGGTAATTTTTGGACAAGTGGTTACTACGTCAATACTGTTGGACAATACGCAAATGAAGATGTAATTCAAAAGTATATTCAGAATCAAGGAGAAGAGAAAAGTACATATAAACAGTTGCATAAAAACCAATTAAGTTTGTTCGAGTAACACGATACCTCGAGGCTCTGCCTCGGGGTTATTCATTAACTGATTCCTGAAAATTAATCACTTCCTTAATCGTCCATTCATTATAGATATAATCAACAATATGTAAATAGGTATTCAGAGAGGTATCTGACCAGATAATCTCCACTTATTTTTTTGAATTAATATGAGAAGTTATTTTTCTCATTGCAGCAGAATGTGTGTGAGTTTTTCCTGTTTTAATATCTTCTGTTCCTTTTGCAATTAATTTGAAATCCTTACCTGATAATCCAATAGCCCAATCTTTTGTGTTTGATTTATCAGCAATAAAATCAAGATAGGAAATTATGTCCTTTAAAAAATCGTCAGGTATATTTTTTAATTTATTATTTATTTGATTTAAGGATGTAGCTTTCATATTGCTTTTTATTTCTTACAATGGTACGTATTTCTCCATCCCTTTTATTTTATTTTTTATTTACTTTTCTTTGTTTGATTATTGACAATTATTTATTGGGTTGGAGTGGCGAAGATATAATTTTATAAACAATTATTTTTCCCTCTCTTTAATATATTACTTTTGGGCAATTCAATTTTTCAATGACTAAAGAACAAGCCAAGGCAATTATTCAAACTCTTGTTGAACGTTTCGGCGAACACAAAGCCGAATATCATTTGCCGGAATACAATGAACAAAAGACAAGACAGGATTTTATTAATCCTTTCTTTAAGGCGTTGGGATGGGATGTGGACAATGAAAAAGGAGATTCGGAAGCTTACCGCGAAGTAATTTATGAAGATAAAGTAGTAGTTAAAGGCAAGGCAAAAGCTCCTGATTATGGTTTTCGTCTTTCTGGTAGTGGGAAGAAACGATTATTTTATGTGGAAGCAAAGAAACCTTCCGTAGCTATTAAAGTTCATAAAGAATCGGCTTACCAATTGAGACGATATGGAAGCAGTGCACAAGCGTTGGTTTCCATCCTCACCAATTTTGAAGACTTTATTGTTTACGATTGTTCGCGTGTTCCTAACCTGAATGATAGTGCAACAGTTGCCCGATTAAAACATATTTCGTTTGAAGATTATATAAAAGAGTTTGATTTTATTTACGATACTTTTTCACACGAAGCAGTTACCAAAGGTCGGTTTGATAAGTTTGTACAAAGTGATACTAATAAAAAAGGAAGTCAGACATTAGATAAAGAATTTGTACAAAGCCTTGATAAGTGGCGCAATTACCTTGCTACAAGCATTGCACAAAACAACAGAAAAATAAATGATGAGGAATTAAACTTCGCTGTTCAGCAAACTATTGACCGCTTGATTTTTCTTCGTTTCTGCGAAGACCGCTCCGTAGAGCCATATGGACAATTACAAAAAGCAGTTTCGAAAGGAGATGCGTACAAAAACCTGTTTGATTTATTTAAACAAGCGGATGATAAATACAATTCAGGGTTGTTTGATTTTGAGAAAGACCAGATAACTGCGCATCTTAAAATTGATAATAAAGTAATAAGAGCAGTAATTGACGAATTGTATTACCCGCTTTGCCGTTACGAATTTGCGGTGATGCCTGTGGAAGTTTTAGGAAATGCGTATGAGCAGTTTCTTGGTAAAGTAATACGAATAACTCCTGCACGAGGTGTAAAGATTGAAGAAAAACCCGAAGTGCGAAAAGCAGGAGGTGTATATTATACGCCGCAATATATAGTAGAGTATATTGTAAAAAATACGGTAGGTAAATTAATAGAAGACAAAACACCGAAGGAAATAGAAAAGATAAAAATTGTTGACCCTGCCTGTGGCAGTGGTTCTTTCCTGCTTGGAGCATTTGATTATTTATTAAGCTACCATGTAAACTGGTATCATAACCATCTTAAAGAAAAACAGATTAAAAAAGGCGATGTTTTTACACCGCAAGGCACGCTTACCACACACGAAAAGAAACGCATATTATTAAGCAATATTTACGGAGTGGATTTAGATGCCAACGCTACGGAAGTAACCAAGCTTAGTTTGCTGCTTAAATGTATGGAAGGCGAAACAGAAGCATCCATCAAACAACAAATATCTTTGTTTCATGAACGGGTATTGCCTGATTTGGACAATAATATAAAAGACGGCAACAGTTTAATAGATACCGATTTTTATGACAACGAAATTGATTTGGGTTTTGATAAAAAAATAAAACCGTTTAATTGGAAACGTGCTTTCCCTGATGTGTTCAAACCTCGTAAACAAATAGCAGCTAATCCAAAGGATAGACTTAAAAAAGCGTTAATTAAATCTGTTGAAGCTGAAAAAGAATTAGGAGATGCTATGACAGATTTTATTAGTTCTGTTGAAGAATCAAAAATAGAATATGGTATTATTAGTGGTTTTGATATTGTTATAGGCAACCCTCCTTACGGTGCTTTACTATTGCCAGAGGAAGATTCGTATTTAAGAGAAAAGTACAGTGTCGCAAATTATCAATTAGATACCTATATTTTATTTACAGAAAGGGCAAAGCAAATATCAAATAATAAAGCACTAATAGGATTTATTATTCCTTCTGCTTGGACAGCTTCTGTTTATGACGATAAGTACAGAAAGTTTCTCGCAAAAGAAGTTCAAATTAATGAAATAGTAATTACTCCAAAGCAAACATTTAAAGATGCTTCTGTAGAAACTTGTATCATTTTATTTTCTGCAAACGACCCTGATAAATCTTTCGTAGTTACAAGATGGGACACGGTTGTTAAAGAAAACTATGTTGTAAAATTAACTTCTATTAAAAACAATTCTGCTTTTCTTTTTCCTGTTTACACTAATCCAAAATCTTTATCTGTAATTGAAACAATTAGAAAATGTACAACTCATCTTTCTGATTTTGCAGAAGTTGTTTGGGGTGTAAAAGTTTACGAAAAAGAAAAAGGAATACCTCCTCAAAAAGGAAACGAATCAGAAACAAAAATCTTTCATAGTGATAAGAGAACAAAAAATACTCACAGACCATTACTTGGTGGTGGTGAAATTTCAAGATATTCTTTGAACTGGAAAGGCGGATATATTGATTATGGAAGATGGTTGGCTGCACCACGTAAGCCGGAATGGTTTGATGGTGAAAGAATAATCGTCAGAGAAGTTACAGCAAAAGGAATTATTCAGGCAACTTTGATTGATGGAGATTTTGTTTTTTCAAACTCTGTAGATGGTATAAAACTTATTGGAAACAGAATTGAAGCAAAATATTTATTGGCAATTATTAATTCAAAATTAATTTCTTTTTATCATTTGAATACTTCTCCCAATGCTTTTAAAGGAGCTTTCCCTAAAATGCTTTTACAAGATTTAAGAGACTTGCCTGTGGCAGAAGGTGACTTAAATAAAAGGAATGAAATAATAAAACACGTTTCCCTTCTTTTAAAACTAAATGAAGAAATAAAAGAAACAAAACTACAAACCAACACAGAACAACTAAAACAACGCATACAACACAGCGAAGGGAAAATAAATGAATTGGTTTATCAATTGTATGAATTGACGGAGGAGGAAATTAAAATAGTGGAGGGCGAGAAATGACATTAAAAGAAATTTTAAGCACTTATTGGAGTCAAACAATACTTGCATTAGCGGCTATCGGATATTTTGTTCAGAGGATTTATGAATTAAAACTTAAGAAAGAAGAATCAAGACATTCTTTATTTCAGGAGCGCAAAATAAATACTATAATGAAATTTCTTTTTTATTACGCAAAAGTTGAACAAATGTGGCAGCACATTCCTTATATTGCTATTATCCAAAATATACACACTGCCAAAGAAATTGATGAAATGATTTGGCCACTGATGAATGATTTACAAGGAACTAAAAAGTGAATTAGTGGTGTTTTTAGATGAAGAAGAAATTCTCTTATTTGAAGATGTAATTAGTTCAATTTTGAAATTACATGATAAACTTTATACTTTTCATTTTAATCCATCAAAAGAAGCAAGCGTTACTAGTATGGGTAATGAGTTTCATAGGTTAAGAAGTGGAATTTTTTTAAAAAACAAAAATATTCTTTTTGAAATTGGTAAGATGACGAGAAAAATGTTTAATAGCTAATCAAAATAAATGAGCCACACTATTCGCATAAAAGATTGCATTGACAACCACGAAAAGTATGTGTCCCTTATGGCTGCATTACCTGATAAAGAACTGGCAAAAAAGCTTGATTTGGTGCATATACAAATGGAGATAGCTGAAAAAACAAAGAATATTGCTTCATTGGAACTCCTTGAAATATGGCGCATACAAATAATAGATGCGCGAATACACAAAGCAGAAAACAAGATACCCGATGCAATAAATGAAATGGAACTGGCTATTGCTGACATTGAAACGGTGGTAGCTAAATCGGAAGAACGGACGGAAGTGTTAAGCAAATATATTACTCCTGAAAAAGATGTATTACCTAAAGAAGAATCAAAAGATAATAGTACGCAACTTTCAATGTTCGATTAAGAGGTTTCATACTTCTACCTCTATGCCCTTCCCTCCCCATTCTTTTATTTATGCTGCTCTATAATAATGCGTATTTTTCACCCAACTATTATTTACAAAATAAACAACAATAATGAAAAAAGAAATAACAATAATTCAGGATGCTGAAAACAAAAGCTACTCGGTTACTACCAATTATATTGATTGCACACGCGACGAACTGATAACTGATATCAACGATAAAGAGAAGGATGCTGTGAACAGGAAAGAAATATTACATCAGCTTGGCGAGCCTGTAATAATAGTGGATGAATATGTGGATGCAAATAAAAAATTGCCTTTCGGAATTATAAGGGTGAATAAACAATTGCTCGAAAAACGATTTGATTTTATAGGCGTTACCGAACCCGAACGGGCTTCGTTTGTTCCTTTTTGCATGAATTATACACGCAAAGAAATTGAAGGAGTTACAAATAAAGGAAAGGATTGTATAGATTCGCATTTCAAAAATTTGTTTGCCCGAATCAGCAAATTTACCGACCGCGAGGTGCGCGAATTGTTTTTGTGCTTCGATATTGATTACATTAAAAAGTACCTGCAATGTATAGAAATAAACAAGCGTTATTTTAATCCCAACCATAAAATAAGGACGATAATGTAAAATTCACGTTTTTGCGTGTGGCATCGCCTTCCACCTTTAAATACTTTTGCTGCCGTTAAATGATTAAAGCTTTTTGATAAAGCAGAAACTTTAACAGTACGTTCTTAAAATAAGTGAAGAGGAGAGTAAAAAAAGTTTTGCGGGGTTATAAAAATGTTTCTCCTTAAGGTAAAACACTTTTACCAAGAGGTAAAAACTAATTTCCGTCAGAAATTATTTATTTCCATAAGGAAAACTTTTATTTCCGCCGGAAAATATTTATTTTCATAAGGAAAACTTTTATTTCCGTCAGAAAATATTTATTTTCATAAGGAAAACTTTTATTTCCGCCGGAAAATATTTATTTTCATAAGGAAAACTTTTATTTCCACAGGAAAATATTTATTTCCTTAAGGAAAACACTTTTACCTTAAGGAAAAGGAGTTTTACCTTAAGGAAAAGGTTTTAAACGATAAACAGTATAAATAAACAATAATAACTAAATAAAAAAAGATGAAAGAAATGCATTGTTCAGTGGCATACCACAAAACACCCTACGGGAAATTGGCAGCGTTTGCCACAGGAGTTGATAAAGGTCAGTTTAATAATCCGGTTCAGTTTCCTTCGCCGCCTATTCCCCAGCCCGATTTTGAGAAACATATAAGCAATTACGAAACATCGTATAAAGCATACAAAAATGGAGGCATAGGGCAGAAAGGTCAGTTTTTGCTTGATAAAGCAGCATTAATAAGCGATTTGGATGCTTTTGCAGTGAGCACAGATGAAGCTGCTGCCGGAGACCCAGATATAATAATACTTGGCGGTTTTGTACCTACTGACGGTACTGATACTAAATCAGTAATTCCGGAAACTCCGGTAACATCGCTTTCCAGAGGAACAGCTACAGGTGTATTGCTTGCCGAGTCGAACGTGGTGGCTGGCGCCCAAAATTATGGCTGTATTTTATGTTTAAAACCATTCTCAATAGCTACAGTAATTGATAAATCAGGACAACTGACATTAGGTCCCAGTGATTTTTTCAGCAAACTGGATTTAACAAAAGCACGAAAAAAAACATTCGTAGGTTTAATAGCAGGTACTATATATTATGTATACTTTTATGCTACCAATGCAGCAGGCGTAAGCCAGTTGAGCAAAGTGGAAAGTATTATGTGTGCGTAATATTTTAGTTTGAAAGTTATAAGTTTGTAAGTAAAAAAGCTTCGTAGAAATACGAGGCTTTTTTTTGTGGGGGAGGTATTTAAAAGATTTGTTTTTTAACAAAGGTTTTTGTTAGAAGCTGTGGTTTGTTTCATTCGCTTTCGTTTATAAAACGGGAGTTCCTAAAAGTGTATTTATTAATGGGTTTTCTTTAGCTAAAATTTCATATATGGGTCTGATAACAATAATATAAATGGATGATTTTTTTTTATAAAAAGATACTGTAAAATCTACTTTCTTCTGAAAAGGTTTTGTGGAATTATTATCCTTGTTTTCAAAAATTAGGTCAGATAAGTCACTTGTTTCATAACCAAAAGTAAGATTTTGAGTTTTGAACCTAAAATTAATAATACTGTCGCCCATTTTAGAAGTTCTTATTAAGTCACCATCGTATGATAAATATATTTTTTTAATAATTGAATCGTGTTGTTGTGAATAAAGGAAACTTAAATTATTTCCAAATTCAGTACCTGAATATCCTCCATAATTTCTTTCTGTATTTTTTTTTGCAGAGTTAATTGTATTGTATAATGGTTTCGCAGAAGATAGGTTGACCTTTTGAATTATTATTAAATAATTGCATCCTGCACTAGGTTTGCCACCGTAATCAAAAATTAGAATTGGATGTTGTGATTTACTAATGAAAATACTTGAAGTAAAAGCGTCTAATCTCATTTCCTTTTGTGCAGGATAAGTAAACAAACTTAAATATTCTTTAGTTGATGATTTCATTTTATCTCTTAATTCATCCCTGCTAAAATTCCCTTCGTTGAAGTCTCTTATAAATGGTATCCCACAATCCTTAATTAAAAAAAAGACTAGTACTATTCCAATAAATATTTGTACGGTTCTAATTTTTCGTTTCATGTTTTATTACCAATGCCTTATCACAATACCCATTACCTTATTTCCTTAAATACTTATCTTTTACAAAACTACTTTTAATTTTCCGCCGTTGTTGGTGTTATCACCAACAACCTTTCTTACTATAAAATAATTACAAAACTACTTTTAATTTTAATGTGGCAAACTTAATAAGTGTATAAACAAAAAAAGCTTGGTAGAAATACGAGGCTTTTTTTGTGGGGGGATGTTGTTATTATCAAGAAGCTCAAAAATTAAAAGAGTACCCAACCTCTTTTAATTTACTACCTTTGTAAAACCAAATACAAAAGAAAGATGAAACCTTACACTGAAATTATTTCAATTAACCCCAATGTTCGTTCAGGCAAAGCATGTGTGCGAAATCTTCGGATTACTGTTTCAGATGTGCTAGGTTACCTTGCTTCAGGAATGACTGCTCAGGAAATAATTATTGACTTCCCCGAACTATCAATAGAAGATATTCAAGCATGTTTGGCTTATGCCGCCGAAAGTGAAAAACATGTCAAATTCGTTTCTATAAAATGAAATTATTGTTTGACAATAATATTTCTTTCCGTGTAAGTTCGCAATTGAATAAAACAATTAATGGTTGTAAACACGTTTCAGATTTTAACCTTGATAAAAATACCGACGATTCAGTAATTTGGAACTTTGCAAAAAACAATGGTTATACCATTATCACCAAAGATACCGATTTTGAAGCCATCAGCCGCTTATTCGGATGTCCGCCTAAAGTAATTCAACTGATTTGCGGCAATATTAAAACTTCCGAATTAATACAAATACTTGCCACTAATACAGAAGCAATAAAATCATTTGATAATAATGAAGAAGATTGTTTGTTGTACTTGCAATAGAATCTCTGAAATCCCAATGTCTTCCTTTGCGCTGTTGTTGATATTATCACCAACAGACTTTTAAATTAAAAAAGCCTCGTAGAAATACGAGGCTTTTTTTATGAGATTGCTTCACTACGTTCGCAATGACGATTAGAATTTAGAGATTAGAATTTAGAATTTCAAGACATGAATTTAGAATTTCACTTACCCCTAATACCCTATTTTGAAATTAGTAGTCATATTATTCAGTACCGAAATAGCACTTTGAATAGCCAGATAACTCGTCTTTGGATTTTTGCTCGGGTAGTTTGTTGTCCGTATGTTAATCTCGCCAAACTTGCCCGTACATACAATTTTATGGGTATTGAACCGCGTAGAAGGGTCGGCAATAATTTTAATTTTAATTTTTGTAAATCGTGAAGCAAGAAATAAGCTGGCAGCAATATTTATGTTTTTTGGAAACCCTTTTATCGCATCTTTCAGCTCACCGATGAATATGGTTTCTTTCTTATTTATTGTCAGCAGATTAATTTTATTCTCCATAATGTAAGGCGAACCTTCAAGCGATTCAGGCGATTTAATGGTAGTAAGCATAAGTGTATTTATCTGTCCTGCCACCGCCATTATAGCATCCAGTCCTGCTATAGCGCCGGACGGCACATGCACTTCGCAATGTTTTATCTTGTTTACCAAATCAATGTTTTCAATCAATCCTCCGGTACTCATCACCAGCAGTTTTTTATTTTTTACATCAATATGTTTGCTCAGCAATATTTGTTTTACCACATCCTTGTTGGCAGATTCTATAATAAGGTCGGCATCCTTTATCGCTGTTTCCAAAGGGCTCACACGCACATCCTCAATAAGAATCCGCTTAAGCGCATCCAGATTTTTTTCGCTCACATCAGTAAGCGAATGAATTTTAAATGCAGGATTGTTGCTTAAATAAACCGCTATTTCGTTGCCGATGTTTCCACAGCCAATAAGTGCTACTTTCATATTATTGATTAAACTACAGCTAACATGTTTACAATTGATTTCCTTGCCTTGTCCATCATATCTTCGTCAAGGATAATTTCATTTTTATTTTCCTGCAATGCCTCAAGTACCGATTCCAGAGTAGTTGCTTTCATATACGAACATAGATTACAGAACGAAAGAAAGTTTTTTGAAGGCACATCCTGACGCAGTTTATCTGTCATTCCGCATTCGGTTACTACTATAAATTCTTCGCTGCCTTCCTGTTCTGCATATTTCGACATTCCTCCTGTGCTGCAAATAAAATCAGCTACTTCAAGTATATCTTCCTGACATTCGGGGTGTGCAATAATTTTAGCACGCGGATGTTCTTTCTTAAAAGCAATCAAATCGGTACCTTTCAAATCCTGATGCACAGCGCAATATCCGGCCCACAAGTGAATTGTTTTGTCAGAATGCTGCTGCACATAATGTCCTAAATTTTTGTCCGGAAGAAAAATTATTTCATCATTCGGAAATGAGTTCACTACTTTTATTGCATTCGCAGAAGTACAGCAAATGTCGGATACAGCTTTCACATCCGCATTTGTATTTACATAACTTACAACTGCAGCATTCGGATATTTTTTTCTAAGCTCCAGCACTTGTTCTGCAGTTATCATATCTGCCATCGAACATCCTGCTTCAAGTACAGGCAGCAATACATTTTTTTTCGGACTAAGTATTTTAGCTGTTTCCGCCATAAATTTTACTCCGCAAAAAACAATAGTATCGGCGTCAGTCTGAGATGCTTTTCTGGAAAGTTCTAAAGAATCACCAATAAAATCAGCCACTTCATATATTTCCGGCCGTTGATAATTATGAACAAGTAAAATTGCGTTCTTCTCTTTCTTCAGTTTATTTATCTGCTCTATTAACTTTTTATTATCACTCATAATCGGTGTTTTATTTAGTAGTATTATATTTTAAGAGCACAAAGGTAGATTACATTAATCAATATAAAATATGATTAAAGTCACTGATAATGGCGTCATATTGTTGTTACTTTGTATTTATATTTAATTAACATGAAAAATTTAAACATACATAGTTTTCATATTCCTGTAATGGGATTATGTTACACAGTCGATTCGCCTGTAAAAGTGGCACGGTTCGGCATCTCTTCCGTTGTATCAATTATCGAAGACCGCCTTGTGGAGATGATGCGCAAACATTACTATCCTGAAATAAATGCGAAGTACGAACCTATCCCTCACACTGACCCTAATCACCGCGAAAAAAGAATAACGGATTATCTTAATCTGATGAATAAAATTGTACATGAGCAGATGCAGAAAATAAAAAATGAAGCATTTGAATATGGTTCTGAAATAGTGAAGTACTTCGAAATGCTGCCTGACGACAGCTATTTAAAGAAGATGTACACAGAAATGGTTAACTGCTCCAATGAAATTGAAAAGAAAATAAAGGAAGCATATCTGCGTACACAAGTGGTTGCAGGCAGCATTGATGTTAACATAATGACAAAAACTGATCGTGATAACAGAGATGAATCAGGAAACATTATTACCAACGGATCTGATGCTATAGCTGCATTGCGTGGTTATGTAAAAAGTGATTTGACAAATTCTTCTGTAGTTTTTTCGGCAGGTTTAAATCCGCGCTTATATGTTTATCTCGAAAGTTTTGACGCTTTTGATCCGGATAAAAATTTCAACTTCAAGAAAAAAGTAATCATAAAAGTAAGCGATTACAGGTCGGCATTGATACAGGGAAAGTTCCTTGCCAAGAAAGGAATTTGGGTAAGTGAATTCAGAATAGAATCAGGTTTAAACTGCGGAGGACATGCATTTGCAACTGACGGTTATCTGCTCGGGCCAATACTTGAAGAATTCAAAAATAAAAAAAAGGAACTTACAGATACAATTTTTGAACTTTATAAACCGGCAATAAATAAAAAGCTTGGTTTCGATTTTACATCGCATCCCGAGATTGATATTACGGTGCAGGGAGGAATAGGTACTGCAGCAGAAGATAAATTTCTGCGCGAGTATTATAATGTTTCAAGTACAGGCTGGGGAACTCCGTTTTTATTAGTACCTGAAGCAACAACAGTTGATGAACATACCTTAAGTTTGTTAAGTACTGCCGAAGAAAAGGATGTTATATTAAGTAATAATTCTCCGCTTGGCGTTCGTTTTTATTATTTAAAAGGAACAACTTCCGATATAGAAAAAAAACAAAGAATAGCAGATGGAAAACCGGGAAGTCCTTGTGTGGAAAAACATCTTGGCTTTAATACTGAATTTACTCAAGAACCAATTTGTACCGCTTCGCATAAATATCAAAAGCTGAAACTGAAGCAAATTGAATCACTGGGTCTTTCTGAAAAGGAATTTGAAAAACAAAAAACAGATGTGCTTGCAAAAGAATGCTTATGTGTAGGATTGAGCAATGGTGCTTCAATTCTGTATAATGAACATTTTATTACAAAAATGCATTCAGTAAATGTTTGCCCGGGCCCTAACATTGTAAACTTCTCAAAAGTTGTTTCGCTAAAAACAATGGTTGACCATATCTACGGAAGAGTAAATATCATGACAAATAAAAAACGTCCGCACATGTTTATTGCTGAAGTAAAGATTTATCTGAAATATTTGAAAGAAGAACTTCAGAAAAATATTGGTGAATTAACGGATCCCAAAAAGGCAAGTTTCTACCAGACATTTATCGATAATATGTATGACGCTATAAAATACTATCAAAATCTTCCAAAGGAATTTATGGCAAACAGATTGGAATTTGAACTGGATATAATGAAAGCTAAAAAAGAATTGGCTTCAATAAAGTTTGAATTTCTTCCCGAGAGTTTGGTAATAGCGTAAGCAATTATCGAAAAATGTGTTATATTTGAACAAACATTAAACTTGTTTGTTTTTAAATACATCATTTTTATATTAACTATATGGCATTAAGTAATGAAACTCGTCAGTTGCGTCAGCAAGTACGTAGTTTGAAAAAGGAATTGAATGCCTATAAAAAAGCCTCAAAAAAAACCTCCAAAAATTTACATACAGTAATTGTTCCCGAAGCACTTCAGAGAGTATTTGATATTGCTGAAAAGAACGTAGGTAAATACCATAATTCTTTGTTGATTGATCCTGAAAAAGCATCCATTGAAATTTCAGGACAACGTTATTTACTGATTAGAGCTTCAGCTTTATCAATTGAGTTCCTTCAGGGAATAATGAAATATTACAGTGACAAAGGGGAACAGGAAGCTCTTGCCATAGGCAAAAATATATTGTTTGATTTGGCTCATTTGATAGGAGTGGAGGATGCGCGAAATTTCATTGACTTAATGGGACTTAAAAAACCTGTTGAGATGTTGTCGGCTGGTCCGGTTCATTTTGCTTATACTGGTTGGGCACAGGTTAAACTTGAGGAAGGAAGCAGAACAACTCCTGATAAAAATTTTATATTGCGATACTCACATCCATATTCTTTTGAAGCAGACAGTTGGATAAAAGCAGGTAAAAATTCAGATCAGCCGGTATGTATAATGAATTCAGGTTATTCCAGTGGCTGGTGCGAACATAGTTTTGGAATAAAACTTACTGCAGTTGAAATTACATGTCGTGCAAGAGGCGATGCAGAATGCAGATTTATAATGGCGCCCCCGGAAAAAATTCAATCTTACCTGAAGAAACATCCGGAAATTAAAAAGACAAATCCTGATGTTCCGACTTTTCTTAAAAGAAAAAAGATGGAAGAAAAGTTGGAGTCTTCACTTGCCGAAAAAGAATTATTATTAAAAGAAATTCATCATCGTGTAAAAAATAACCTGCAGATAATTTCGAGCCTTTTAAATTTGCAGTTGCATACAATTGATGATCCTGCCATACATTATAAATTTAAGGAAAGCATTGACAGAATCAGCTCAATGGCATCTCTTCATGATTTATTATACCGCTCCAAAAACTTCTCAAGTATTTCTGTAGGCAGTTATTTCCCTTCTATTGTTAATTCATTAAAACATTCGTATAACCCTAAAATTGATATTCAGGTAAACATGGAAATTGATATGAATAAAGATGAATTGGAAATAGACAAGGCAATACCGTGCGGATTAATTTTGAATGAAATAATTTCCAATGCTTTTAAATATGCTTTTAATGGTAAGAAGAAAGGGAAAATTGATGTGCTGTTTTCTAATAAGCAAATAAAACCAAATCATAAATACAGGTTATCAATTAAAGATGATGGTATTGGATTTGTTAAAGAGAATAATTTATCAGAATCAAAAACACTTGGTATGCAGTTGATTCATTCTCTGGTTACACAGCTGGATGGTGATTTATCAATTGTTTCTTCAAAAAACAAAGGGTCTCAATTCCTCATTGATTTCTAATATCCTATTACATTTCTTTTTATTTTAGAGAAATAAAATGTCAATATTATCTAAGACATTAATATCAAATCATTCTGCTATTACAATTTCTTTTAGAGCTGCATGGAAAAAGAAATCTTGATTCGTAATTAAAATTGTTTAATTTAGCCAAATAATTAAATAATCATTTATAAATTAAATCATGAAAAAAATTAATAACCTCAGTTCCAAAATTGGAACACCTCCTTTTCAAATAAAGTTATTTGGAATGAGAACAAAGCTCTTTTTAGGTTTGTTATTGCTAATAGTTGCTTTTAATGCAAATGCACAAAAAGCATACATCCCCAATACTGGAGATAATACAGTTTCGGTAATTGATCTTACAAGCAATACTGTTGTTGCTACAATTCCTGTTGGAGCAAGCCCTTATGGTGTATCTGTTAGTAAAGATGGTAGCAGAGCTTACATAGGAAATTTCAATGATAATTCTATAAGTGTTATTAATACAGCAACAAATACAGTTGTAGCCATAATTCCGCTTATTGATCAACCTTATGGAGTGTGTGTAAGTCCTGATGGAAGTAAAGTATATGTGGCACTTAACCAGATAAGTAATGTGAGTATAATAAATACCATTAGCAATACTGTAACTTCAACTATTACTGTTGGGAATAACCCTCAATGTTTATCTGTAAGTCCTGATAATAATACTTTATATGTTTCAGATGGGTTGGATAACTCTGTTAGTGTAGTGAATACAAATACAAAATTAGTTGTTGCCACTGTTCCTGTAGGTGGTACTCCAACAGGAATTACCGTAACACCTGATGGCACTAAAGTTTATGTAGTTAATCAGGATGATAATACAGTTTCTGTCATTAATACTGCAAACAATTCAGTAATAGCAACGGTTCCTGTTGGCGTCAATCCTTATTCTATTGGTATAGGAATTGACGGAATCTCGGTCTTTGTTCCTAATATAGATGACAATGCGGTTTCTGTTATTAATACTGCTACAAATACAGTTACCAGCACTTATTCTACAGGTAATTATCCTTTGGGCGTAAATGTTAATGGTGATGGTAATAAAGTTTATACAGTAAACTTAAATGATAACACAATAAATGTAAATAATATTAGTGATAATAGTTTAATTACTACAATTACTTTGGGCAATTCACCATCTGCGCTAGGGAATTTTTTATATAGTCCTTGCACCGTAGCTCCAGGGCCTCCTGTAATTACAGTGCCTGTTGCAGTTTGTCAATTAATTACTGCAACATACACAGCCTCATCACCTGGAGGAACTTCATATTCATGGACTGTGCCAAGTGGAATGACACTATTATCAGGTCAGGGAACGGCTTCTATTTCTGTAAGGATAGCAGCAGGTACATTGAACGGGAATGTTACAGCATCAGCTTCTAACGGTTGTGGTACAAGTTCTGCCACCGAATATTTAGTTACCAAGAAACCTCAGGCTCCTTCTTCCATTACCGGACCGATTTCTCTCTGCTCTCTATCAACTGCTAATTATTCTGCTTCTTCTTTCAGTGCTACATCATATTTATGGACATTACCAACAGGAATGTCTATTTCTTCTGGAACAGGAACAAGTTCAATAAATGTTAATTTATTACCTTCATTCGTTTCTGGAAATATTACATCAGTTGCTGTAAACGCATGCGGAAGTATAGCAGGTACTACTATTAGCGTTTTCGGGAAAGTTCCAAATATGCCAAATACAATTACAGGACCAACGAATGTCTGTGGATTAACCTCGGCGGTATATACTGCTCAGACCTCAGTTGGCGCAACAAGCTATAATTGGATTGTACCGTCCGGTATGTTGATTACTTCAGGAGCAGGGACAAGCAGTATAATTGTATCTATCGATGGTTACACTAATGGGAATATATCGGTAGCAGGAGCTAATATCTGCGGAACTGGAACTGCAAAAACGTTAACATTATCTCAAGCATCCACAATGCCATTGCCAATATCAGGACCGGCTACAACATGCGGTCTAACCTCTGCAACTTATTCGGTGCCGGTGGTAGCCGGTTCTACAGGTTATTCATGGACAGTTCCTTCCGGAGCTACAATTACTGGTCAGGGAACAAACAGTATTATAGTTTCATTTGCCTCCCCTCTAACTGGTAATGTAACTGTAACATCAACAAATGGTTGTACAACCAGCGCAATAAGAACATTGGCCGTAAGTAAATATTTACCAGCACCTGGAGCAATTGCAGGACCTGTATCAGGATTATGCGCCAGAGATACAGCGACATTTAGAATAGCTTCTGTTATTGGCGCAACTGGTTATATTTGGTCAGCGCCTTCAGGAATGATTATAAATTCGGGACAGGGGACTAATAATATTTTTGTAAATTCCATTTCTACTTCAACCGGTTCGCTAAAGGTAGCCGCGAAAAACGCTTGTGGAACTAGTACTTCTACAAGTCTGGCTATTTCTTGCAGCAGCCCAATGGATATAAATACCGGCAGTGAAATGGGAAGTGCATTCCTACTTTATCCTAATCCAGTTGCAAATGAATTTAATATTGATTTTTCAAACGCCGTGAATCAGCAGGTAATATTAGAGTTGTATGATTTACTTGGAAATAAAGTAATGAGTAAATTGGTTATTGTGGAAAATAATTATTCAACTGTAAAAACAACTATCGAACAATTAAACAAAGGAATGTACTTTGTGAAATTAATTGATATCAATAACAATGTATTATTTACTCAGCGAGTGATAAAGCAATAAACAAGGAAGAATGAATTATAAAAAATCCTGCTGCAAGAAATTGTGGCAGGATTTCTTGCTTTATCGTTCTACTGTAACTTCGAAAAAATATCGTGCAACAGATCTCTGAATCTGAACATACTCATTTGAGTTGCTCTGAAAATTATTTTGAGAACTCCGAAAAACATTTTGAGAGCTCCGAAAAACATTTCGAGAACTCCGAAAATTATTTTGAGAGCTTTGAAAAACATTTCGAGAACTCTGAAAAATATTTTGAGAGCTCTCAAAAGTATTTTAGCTGTACTGAAAAATATTTTGAGAGCTCTCAAAAGTAATTTGGCTGCAGCCAAATTTGATTTCAGTGAAAGATATTCAGTATTCGCTTTCGTTGGATAGGTTATAAATCAATACATTAACTGTTTTAGGTACTGAAATTCACAATTGAGAAGAATACAAACCGGGTAGATTTGATGTATATGAAAATAGACATGAACGTTCATAAAATATTTCCGATATTCGCGCTCCGATAATCAAGTTTAAAACAGTATTAAGTGAAACCATCAATACCAAAAGGCACAAGAGATTTTTCACCGCAGGAAATGGTGAGACGCAATTATATATTTGATACCATAAAACAGGTGTTTCAATTATACGGCTTTTTGCCTATCGAAACTCCTGCAATGGAAAATATGGAAACATTGATGGGAAAATATGGAGAGGAAGGGGATAGGCTTATTTTTAAAATATTGAATAGTGGTGATTATCTGGAGAAGTCTAAAATTCAAAGTCCAAAGTTTGAAGAACTGGATTATAAAAAATTCACTTCTGAAATTTCCGAAAAAGCCCTCCGTTACGACCTTACAGTTCCATTTGCAAGATATGTAGTTCAACATCAAAATGAAATTACATTTCCTTTTAAACGTTATCAAATACAACCGGTTTGGCGCGCAGATAGACCGCAAAAAGGAAGATACAGAGAGTTTTATCAATGCGATGCCGATGTGATTGGTAGTAATTCATTGGTAAATGAAGTAGAACTTGTTCAAATAATGGATGAAGTATTTAGAAGGCTAAATATTCCAGTAATTATTAAATTTAATAATAGAAAAATTTTGAATGGAATTGTTGAGCTTGCAGGTATCTCACTTGATAAAATAAATTTTATTTTGGAGGCAATCGATGAGTTTGATAAAATCAATAGGGATATTGCTTTAGATAAACTAATAGACAAAGGTTTCAATGAAGAGCAAATAAATAAACTAAAAAATATTCTTTATCAACTAATGGATGATGTTCACCCAAATATGGATGATCTTACAGAAAATGTCTTTATAAAAGCTCTTGATAAAATATTTTATCAAAAATCAGAAATTGGTTCAAAAGGAGTTATAGAAATTAATGAAATTAACAAAGTTCTAAAACTATTGTTTGGAAACCGAATACATATGATGTCGGGTTTAATATCAAAAGAACCGAGTCAATCGTATAATATAAATGTAAAACAAGAAGATAGAATTTATTTGCATAACGATATTTCTTTGGCTCGTGGATTAAATTATTATACAGGTAGTATCTTTGAAGTGAAAGTAGATAAATCTCGTTGTAAATCTGAGTTTACAAGTAGCATTTGCGGCGGCGGTCGCTATGATGATTTAACAGGAATATTCGGTTTGCCGAATGTAAGCGGAGTAGGTATTTCGTTTGGTGCTGATAGAATATATGATGTACTCAATGAATTAAATTTATTTCCTGAATCAGTTTCCGCTTCGACAAAATTATTATTTGTAACTTTTGGGGAAACGGAACAGAACTATTGTTTGCCGTTATTGGCAAAGGTGCGAAAAGCTGGAATAAATTCTGAAATATATCCTGATGCTAAAGCGAAAATGAAAAAGCAAATGAGTTATGCCGATGATAAAAAAATTCCATTCGTTGCAATAGTCGGTAGCGATGAAATGAATAATGGATTGCTGAGCCTAAAGAATATGACTTCGGGTGAACAAACCAAAGCTACAATTGATACAATAATTGAAACATTAAAATAGAAATGCATTTTATTACCACAAGTAAATTAACGTTCGAAATAATTGCAGATATTATTTCTGCAAAGAAAAAACTTTCCCTTTCAGAAGAAGCCAAATACAATATAGTTCGTTGCCGTGAATATCTTGATAAAAAGATGGCTTCCCAGAAAGAACCTATTTATGGTATTAATACAGGATTCGGGTCGTTATGTGATGTTCAGATTCCTGATACTGACTTGGAGAAATTGCAGCAAAACCTTGTCATGTCTCACGCTTGCGGAACTGGAGATGAGGTTCCTCAGGAAATTGTGAAACTGATGTTGCTGCTAAAAATACAATCTTTATCCTATGGCAAGTCTGGAGTTCAATTGGCAACAGTTGAACGGTTGATTGATTTTTATAATATGGATATGCTGCCTGTTATATATCAGCAGGGTTCTTTAGGTGCTTCCGGTGATTTAGCACCTCTTGCGCATCTTTGTCTTCCTCTTATTGGAATGGGCGAAGTTAATTTTAATGGCAAACGCCAGCAGGCAAAAGATGTTTTACAACAATTGAAATCACAGCCAGTACAGTTGAAGTCAAAAGAAGGGCTTGCATTATTGAATGGTACTCAATTTATGAGTGCTTACGGTGTTTGGTGCCTTTTGCAGACAAGAAAATTATCAATTGCTGCTGATACAATCGGTGCAATTTCTTTGGATGCTTTTGATGGTCGTATTGAACCTTTTAAAGAACACCTTCATACTATCCGTCCGCATAAAGGACAAATAAAAACTGCGGGAAATATTAAAAGAATACTGGAAGGCAGCCAAATCATCAGCCGTAAAAAGGTTCATGTTCAGGATCCTTATTCATTTCGTTGTATGCCTCAGGTACATGGCGCTTCAAAGGATGCAATTGAATATGCAGAGAGTGTTTTTCTTACTGAAATAAATTCCGTTACTGATAATCCAACTATTTTCCCTGATGAAAACGAAATAATTTCAGGAGGTAATTTTCATGGACAACCATTAGCTTTGGCATTGGATTTTCTTGCTATTGCTTTAGCCGAATTGGGTAATATATCCGAAAGACGCACTTATCAATTGATAAGCGGCTTACGCGGTTTGCCTCCATTCCTTGTTGCAAAACCAGGTTTGAATTCCGGTTTTATGATACCTCAATATACTGCTGCAAGCATTGTAAGTCAGAATAAACAATTATGTTCACCTGCCTCCGTTGATTCTATTGTTAGTTCAAACGGACAGGAAGACCATGTTTCGATGGGTGCAAATGCAGCAACAAAATGCAAGCGGATTGTAGAAAATGTACAGCGTATTTTAGCTATCGAATTGTTTAATGCTTCGCAGGCATTGGAATTCAGACGACCTTTGCAATCATCTCCAATAATTGAAAGCATTATAAATGAATACAGAAAACGTGTTCCTTTTATAGATGCCGATAAAATAATGTTTACAGAAATAGAGAAGAGTGTTGAGTTTCTGAATGGTGAAGTGTTTAATTATTGATGCGTAATATATTTACATTTCTATTTATTGTTTCCTCCGGTTATTTGTTTTCCTGTGAATGTCCTCCAATACAGCCCATTTCAAAAGAACTCAGTAAAAACTATAATGTTATTTTTTTCGGTAAAGTTGATTCTGTAAGTGCCTGTGCGACAGATGGAATCAGTACTGTTTATTTTACAATAAATGAATTATATAAAGGTGCAGTTTCCGAGCATGTGAAAATTGATTTCGACTGCGCATCTCCCTGTTTAATGAGTTTTGAGAAAGGGGAGGAGTGGTTGATTTATGCTTCTTATCCTAAGTTTGATAAGCTTACTGTCAGCCTTTGCGAACACAGCAGAAAGTTTATTAGTGAAGTGTCAAAGGACTATTATTTTATTTCCTCACAACGAACATTTGAGCAAGAGAAACAATTTCTGAAAACAGAATTAGGTGTTCAAGCTTTTGTTGAAAAGAATGATTTGAATGAACAGCAAAAAGTATTGAAACCGCATAACGACCAGCCAAGTCCGATAAATAAATTATTCCTTCTGCTTGTTTCAATAGGAGTAATGGGTATTGTATTTTTGGTTGCAAGAAAGAAGAAATGAATTAGGATTTGAGATTTAGGATTTTGGATTATTGTGGATGAACAAAGAATTATTTAACAAAATAAAACGGTTGTTTATTATTGTTTGCAGATGGTTTCTGCTTTCTCTCGGTATTATTTCTTTTATTATAATCGTGTTGAGCTTTACCGATTTGCCTTATAATGCTTACCATTGGCTTGGAACATCCAATTCAAGTTTAAATAAAAATCCTGATATGATTGTTCTTCTTGGCGGAAGCGGAATGCCAAGCCCTGATGGATTAATACGAACTTATTATACTGCCGAAGCTGCCAATAAATACAGGACAGCAGAGGTAATTATTGCTCATCCTTATGGTGAAAATGATAGTCTGCTGCAATTGAAATTAATGGCTCATGAACTTATAAATAAAGGCATTGATTCTTCACGAATCAAGTTTGCCCCCCTTGGTTTTAATACTCGTTCGCAAGCAATTAATATTTCTGAAATGTGCGGTGGCGATAAAAATAAGGTTTCATTGCTGATAGTTACTTCTCCCGAGCACATGTATCGATCAATAAATGTATTCAAAAAAGTTGGGTTTGTAAATGTTGGAGGAATGCCTGCTTTCGAAATACCAATTGATGAAGAGCGTGTTAAAGACAAACAAAATGCAAAAGATACACGTGTTAAAAATCTTGATTTGAGATATAATATGTGGAGTTACTTGAATTATGAATTGATTGTAATGAGAGAATATTGCGCCATTACTTATTATAAAATAAAAGGCTGGATTTAAATATTCAATTAATTTGTATTTATAAATACTGTTTCAACCATTCTTTCGCTTCTGTTTCATTACCGAACATTTTTGCAGGGAAAGCACTTGGATTAAGAAGAATAAAACTATTTGAAATCATTCTGCCTAATGGCGACTCAGAAATCATTGCCATTACTTTTACATATTTAGGAAGTTCAGTTGCCAAATAGTTTCTTACATCCTTTGATACAGGTTGCATTTTACTGGATTCAACTAGAACACATAACTTGCTTTTAGCACTTAATATTTTGTAAACCTCCATTACTTCTTTATAGTTTTCCAAAGTACGTTCTGCACTTTTTGAACGCAAATTAAGTATTCCGTCCTCATCTATCCAGCAGGTAGATGTTGTGGTTTCATATAATACTGCATTCTCAGGAGGTGTCATTTTTTATATGTTGAATAACAAAGGTACGCATATCTTACGACTTTAAATTATTACCTTTGATACGTAGAAATAAAAAATGAAATCACTTTATTTTAAAATTATTTTTCTTGCTCTCCTTTCATTTTCTTCTGGTAATATTTATTCTCAGAAGAATAAACTAAGCATGTGTGATTCAACAGGAACAATGCCTCCATTCAAATATTATTATTTGGATGGAACTGAATTTACTTCTGAAAATATCAGTAAAAAGAATACTACCATATTTATTTATTTCAAGAATGATTGTCCTTATTGCAACAAAGAAGCTGCAATAGTTTCAGAGAATATAGAGGACTTAAATTCGATAGATTTCATTTTTATCTCTCGTGAAGACAGCACTACTATTCAGAATTTCGCTGCCTCTCATAAATTAAATGATAAAGCAAATGTTAAATTTTTAAGAGATAAAGATCAGGTTTATTATAACTATTGTACTGCCCAATACACCCCTTCAATTCATATTTACGATAAACACAAAAAGCTTATTTCTTATTCGCAAGGCACAATAAAGAAGGAAGGGTTATTGAAATATGTTAAGTAGTTTTTTGTTTTTCTGGAAATAAAACTATTCTATCGAAATATCATATTTGGCAAGCAGTCCGGGGATGCCATGAAGTGAGAATTTAGCTTTCTTAATAAAATTAATTTCCGGGTCGATTATATAATTAGTGGCAGAAGTAAAATCGGTTTCCTTCAAAATTGTTTTATCAAATACTGCATTCAACAAATCAGAATTAGTGAATTTTGCTTTTGATAAATCAGTTTCCGAAAAATCAACATTCTTGACAGATGAATTTAGGAAAATTGTTTTAGGCATTTTCTTTCTTACAAAAAAGCTATAATCCAAAACACAATTATCAAAACTCACTGAAAATAGGAAGTCGGCACAATCGCCGAAATTTATTCCCATCAATTTACAACTGTTAAATGTAATAGTATTCAATTGGCAATTATTAAGTTTTGCCATCGAAAGGTTGCAATTTGTAAATGTACAATCAATGAATTTCGCTGCTCTGAAAGTGCTATTCGAGAAATCGCAATTAATAAACGTACAATTTTCAAATACTTTATCCCTTGTTTCTTTCTTCTGGAAAACAATATTTTTAAACTCTTTGTCTTCGTGAGTGCTGTTTTCCATTTATATTTCTTGGGCTATTATTTTTTGAGTGGTTGTTCAACTGTTATTTATGTTACCAGAAGTAGTTATTTCTTTCGAGTCAATTCTGTCCACTATTTATTCCTTTATAACTTTTCTTCTATAGGTACTTTTCTCGGTATTTATAATCACAAAATAAATTCCTTTTACTAAAAACTGAATATCAATTGTTGCGCTTTTACCATTTTCAAATATATCTATAATTTCATATCCTAATACATTAAAAACTTTTATTTCATTTATTATTTCTCCTGTTGTGAGTATTGTAAATTCTGTACTTGTCGGATTAGGATAAAGCAAAGGATTGTCTAATACTTTAATTATTCTTGAACAATTTTGATTTCTCAATACAGAAGTTGTGTTGGGTTCAAAATTCGCAACAACAATGTCTGCTTCCCCATCAGCATCCATATCTCCAATGGAAACAAAAGTGGGAATCTGTTCTGTAATTAAATCCATTTTTGGGGCAAAAGAAATAATGGCACTTGTACAGGTATTCTCCAACAAGGAAATACCATTACCATAATTATTTACCGTAACTAGATCAGGCTTGCCATCTCCATTTAAATCGCCTATCGTTACGTTATTCGGTTGGATTCCTACTGCAAAATTCCTTGTTGTATCAAATAAAATTGTTCCTATAGTGCACTCGTTTTTTAGAACTGAAACGCTATCAGAACCCCAATCTGCTGAGACAATTTCTTGTTTACCATCACCATTCAAATCACCAATATAAATACTTGATGGCTGATTTCCGACATAGTAATCTACTCGTGGGGAAAAAGAAATAACACCTAGAGTACTTGTGTTTTTAAAAACCGAAATCATATTTCCTCCAACTATCATTTCAGGTTTTCCATCGCCATCCAAATCTTCAATTAAAGTACTTTCACCTACGCTTGGAAGTGAATAATTAATTCTTGAAGCAAAAGATATATGACCAACGGTACTCGTGTTTTTTAACACTGAAACATTGGCATCAGTTTCGTTAGGCACAGCTATGTCCGGTTTGCCATCTCCATCGATGTCTCCAATATCAAGAGAGCCTGGATATGGATTTGCTGTTGTTCCAATTCTGAAATCTACTTTGGGAGCAAAAGAAATCCAACCAATTGCAGATTGATTACGCAAGATTGAAATTGTTGTATCTCCTCTGTTTGCTATTGCTATATCAGGTTTGCCATCACCATCCAAATCTCCAATAGAAACAAAATAAGGGGCATTGCCAACTGCAAAACTTAAATAGTTGGTACTCCAATTGTTTCCAACAATAAATGATATGTTTCCAAAAGAACTCGTGTTTTTTAATATTGAAATTTGTCCTGTTTGAGGGTCAGGAACAATAAGATCAGGTTTTCCGTCTCCATCTAAATCAGCAATTTTAACACAGTAGGTTGGGTCTCCATTAGAAAAGTTTGTATGTCCCTCAAATGATGATGAGCTAAAAGAGTTGGTACATATATATGTTACAATAAACGGAAGGGTCGAATAAGCAGTTAAATGAGTAAAAAGGTTAGTAACTGAAATAGGATGATATATTGCCCCTATTGGTACAGCAACCCTAATTGAATCAGAAGTTGCATAACTTACTTTACCTTTAGAAGCACCAAAAAAGACCACATTGTTGGAATCAATTGGATTAAAGTTTGTACCAACTATTGTTACAATTGTACCAACAGTTCCTGATGCAGGTGTAAATGATATTATTGTTGGTTGGGCAATTACAAATTCACAAATAAGATATAAAACAATAAGTAATTTTAATTTGATATTATTCATTATTATTTCTAAATATTTTCTGCATTGTATTAAAGTTTCGATGCACGTGTCATAACAATTACTGTTACAAATTAATAAGCGAAACAAAGGTACCTAAAACTTTCACAACCCAATATTTTAGAAATGTATTTCCAAAATGCACTCCAATAGTTAAACTTTATAAATTATAAACAGCTCCCAGAAAAGCAACATTTAAACCTTGCAAAGCAAAAAGTGCTGATAAGTTGGAAATAACTTGAAAAAAAGTGTTTGAGCCCTTGAAAACTTTGTAGCTCTCCTTGAAAAAAGTTTTTGAGCCCTGGAAAAACTTGTAGCTCCCCTTGAAAAAAGTTTTTGAGCCCTTGAAAAAGTTGTAACACCCCTTGAAAAAGTTGTAACATCCCTTGAAAAAGTTGTAACACCCCTTAAAAAAGTTGTAACACCTGTCTCATCCTAAAAAAAGTTTACAGTTTATATAATTAATCCTGATATAAGTTTACAATACATTTTTAGTCCTGAAATTGGTTTACAAATGTAGTTTCTTTTCTGTAATAGTTCTTCCATAATTTTTCTGTTTTAA
>CAIQBY010000025.1 GCA_903870175.1 uncultured Bacteroidota bacterium | reverse complement strand
ACATTTCAAGAAAATACATTCAAATAAACAAATTTATTCAGTAAGAATAAGTTTAGGATGGCGAGCGATTGGAGTAAAAGAAGAAAATACAATTATTTGGTTTTGGATTGGCTCTCATTCTGATTACGATAAGTTGATTGCTTCCCTGCAATAGTAATACTACACTCAGTAACAGCTAAGCAGAAGCGTTGAAATGTGGGTGTCAGGTTTATAATTGCCCGGCTGGCGCGAGTCTTTTCGACTCGTGACAATTATTTAGTGGTGTCCTCACCACTACACAAAGTACAAAAAACTCTTTACTATAAAAGTAAAGAGTTTTTTTGTTTCAAAATACGAAGCATATAATAGTTACTTTTACATCGTATTATTAAATAATAAATTGTCTTATAAATAGTTTAGTTTCATTCGAAAATATAAATAAATACCATGGCATCATCCACACCAAATACATTCTGGCAATATGATTCCAGTTACTGGTTTCAAAAACTAAATACTTCCGAAAAAGGACTTACACAGGCAGCTGCAGAAAAAATTCTTCTCGAATCAGGGAATGTAAGGAGAAGTAAATCGCGTTTCGAAAAAGATGCATTGCTTTTTATAGGTCAGTTTAAAAGCCCGCTGATGCTGCTGTTGATAGGTGCAGTAATTTTATCCGCCTTTCTGGGTGATACTTCCGATGTGTTTATTATTCTGTTTATTGTATTATCTACCGGCTTGCTTAGTTTTTTTCAGGAACGGAATGCCGGCAGGGTAGTGGAAAAACTGCAATCGATGATTGCTTTGAAAAGTACTGTTTTGAGAGATGGGAAACAACAGGAAATTATTTCGACACAAATTGTTGCCGGTGATATACTGATATTTAAAGCAGGAGATATGATTCCTGCCGACTGCCTGTTGATAGAAGCCAATGAACTTCATGCTAACGAGGCAAGCCTGACCGGAGAATCTTTTCCGGTGCGGAAAGAAGTCGGCAAGCTGGATGAACATACAGAGTTGGCTAAACGAAAAAACTGCTTGTGGGAAGGTGCAAATATTGTAAGCGGCAACGCGAAAGCCTTGGTAATAAGCACCGGCACTGATACTATTTTCGGAAGCATAGCTCAAAGTGCTTCTACTGTTGTGGAAACTACTTTTGAAAAAGGCATTAAAGACTTCGGTTATTTTTTAATGAGAATAACATTGGTGCTTTGTGTTTTTATATTGATAGTAAATTTATTGAACCATAAAAAGCCGATTGATTCGGCATTATTTGCATTGGCTTTGGCTGTAGGAATGGCTCCCGAACTGCTTCCTGCCATTACAACTATTGCGATGAGTGCAGGCGCTAAACGGATGCTGGAGAAGAAAGTTATTGTAAAACGATTGCCTTCTATTCAAAATTTAGGAGAAGTAAATTTACTGTGTACCGACAAAACAGGCACTATTACTGAAGGAGCAATAAAAATTTCAGGATTGGTTACCGGACTTGGTGAAGAAAATAGTTTTGTAAAACAAATAGCATTTTGGAATGCAACCTTTGAAACAGGCTACAGCAACCCGATTGATGATGCATTAAAAGCCTTAACAATAGATTCGAAAGTTACTCCAGTGAAAATAGGGGAGGTACCTTATGATTTTATTCGCAAGCGATTGAGTATTGCCGTGGATACTAATCAGGATAAATTATTAATTACGAAAGGTGCGTTTACAAATATAATAAGTATCTGTACCAAAATAAGATTGAACGATGGAAGCATTGATAACATTGCTGCTCATCAAACAGACATTGAAAATAAATATGAAGAGTTTGGCATAAACGGATTACGTGCAATCGGTATTTGTTATAAAAATATTACTGCCACATCTATTACAAAAGAAGATGAAACGGATATGATATTTGCCGGTTTTGTCTTGCTTCAAGACCCTATAAAACCCGGTATTATTGAAACTATTGCCGCACTTCAAAAACTACAGGTACATTTAAAAATAATAACAGGTGATAATAAAAACGTAGCAAAATCAATTGCTTTAAGTATAGGAGTGAAAAATCCTAAAATAATGACCGGTCAGGAACTTACGTCCACAAGTCCCGAAGCGTTGAAACATCTAGTAAAATCAATACATATATTTGCTGAAGTGGAACCGCAGCAAAAGGAACGCATCATAAATGCATTGCGAAAAACGTTTACTGTTGCTTATATGGGCGATGGGATTAATGATGTGTCAGCAATAAATGCTGCTGATGTTGGCATCTCCGTTTCCAATGCTGTGGACGTAGCAAGAGAAGCAGCGGATTTTGTATTGATGGAAAAGGATTTGACGGTGCTTGTAGATGGAATAAAAGAAGGCAGGAAGACGTTTGCAAACACACTGAAATATATTTTTATTAATACAGGTTCAACATTTGGCAACATGTTCAGTGTTGCAATTGCATCATTAATATTGCCTTTTTTACCAATGCTTCCGAAACAAATTCTGTTGACAAATTTTATTACTGATTTCCCATTTCTTGCTGTAGCAGCAGATAGTGTGGATCAGGAACAATTGAATAAACCGGGGAAATGGGATTTGAAATTCATTAGAAATTTTATGGTAATTTTCGGGATTCACAGTTCCATTTTCGATGTTATAACTTTTCTTACACTGTTATATGTATTAAAAGTTAAAGACCCTTCCACCTTTCAAACCGGGTGGCTAATCGAATCAATAATCACGCAATTGTTTATACTTTTTATTATAAGAACAAGAAAAAACTTTGTTAAAAGCAAGCCCGGCAAATACCTGTTTATATTAAGCGTTCTGGGATTGATACTGACACTTGCGTTGCCTTATATACCATTTTTGGCAGATGAATTAGGTTTATTTCCTTTGCCTTTATTAAATTTAAGTTTAATGTTGTTAATAGTTGCGTTATATGTTATAACAGCAGATATATTAAAGGTTTGGTTTTTTAAAAAGTATAGAAATTAATACTATATTTTCTTACCCGCCAGCTTTTTTAGCTTTGTAATTGGCATCAATAAGCAGCTTTAATACTTTATCACGATGATCTCCTTGAAGAAGAATTTCAAAGTTTTTTATGCTTCCGCCTACGCCGCATTTTTGCTTCAGCATTTTGCCTAAGGTTTCTAAATCATCAGTATTACCGACAAAATCACTTATTCGGGTAACTAATTTCCCTCCACCTAATCTGTCAAGAAAAATTCTTAGGTTTTGTTGTTGAGGCGGCAAAGTTTCTTCTTGTTCAGGCTTTACAGGCTCAATGTTTAAATTTCTGTTTGTTGAAAAAACCAAGCCTCCCTGTTTATTTTTCTTGCTCATAATTAAATATATTAAGGAATAACAACTTTCAAAGATAAAGGATTTACTTTTATTAATATTGTATTTCCAACCTCAATCGGTTCTCCGTCAATATGCGCAATAGTTCCCGTTTGTTTTACAAGTACTTCCTTTGCTTTTATTATTTGAAGATATTTTGAACAATGCAGCTTTTTATTGAATAATTTATAACCTATAGGAATTGCATTAAACCAATTTATAGTATCGAGTATTGCAATGTCCATTAAACCGTCAGTAATATCCGCTGAAGGTGCTATATAAGCATTGTTTCCCCATTGACTGCCATTGGCAAAGCTTATTAAAAAAGAATTAAGAGGATAGGTGTCTTCATCAATTATCAGATCATAATTTTCGGCTTTATAGCTGCTAAGTTCGCGAAGGACTAATTTAATATAAGAAGAAAAACCACGCTTGCCATACTTGGCAAACTCCCATCCTATATGAGCATCGAAGCCAATGCCTGCAATATTTACAAATGTTTCATCATTAAAATTAATTGTATCAATAGTTGTTTTATTTCCTTTATTGATAACATCAATTGCTTTTACTAAATCCAAAGGAATATACAGATGCCTTGCCAACCCATTACCTGAGCCGGTTGGCAAAAGTGCCATTGCTGTTTCAGTTCCTATTAATCCTTTAGCAACTTCATTTACCGAACCATCACCACCTACAGCAACTACTATATTATAATTATCTATTGCTGCCTGCTTGGCAATCTGTGTAGCGTGTTTGGGAGCATTAGTATAAATTATTTTATAATCAAAAATAGAAAGGTCGAGATGTTTTGAAGTTAATTCTTCAACCAGCTTTTGTTTCCCAACGCCTGAAATAGGATTAACAATAAAACAAATTTTCTTTTTCACAATTACAAACTGTTATCTATTCACTATTTACTTATTACCTACTTCATTTTATTATTAATCAAACATTGCTGATAAGTTTGAATTATTGCTTTGGCTTTGGTTTCCATTTGTTTTACAACATCAGGTTTTTTATGAAGCAAATCATTTTTAAGCAGACTGTCATTCATATAATTGCAAAGTTCAATTGATTTTTCACCGTCAAACTGCAAGGTATATTTATTCTGAATATATTGGTAAACATCATTATTTATATTCAAGGCAAAATGGTCGGCAGTAGAATCAAACACTGATGTTCCGAATGCAAAATATGGATTGGGATAATTGATGTAATCAAGAACAGAAGGCATAATATCTATATGTTGTGTTGTAGTGGAATCAAACCTTTTAAGATTACTATTCGGCATAAAATAAATAATAGGAATAGAATAATTGCCTATCCGGTTATTAAAATAACTGTCTTCAGAAACACCAGTGTGGTCAGCAGAAAGAACAAACAATGTATTATTATACCAAGGCATTTTCTTAGCTGTTTCAAAGAATTTGCTCAAAGCAAAATCAGTGTAACTTATTGCTTTCTCTATTTCCAGTGTTCCTGATTTGAACTTAGTTTTATACCTGTCTGGAACATTGTATGGATGATGAGATGTTAGTGTGAACAGTGTTGCAAAGAATGGTTGTTGCTTTTTATTTATAGTATTTGCTGTATATTGAAGAAACTCTTCATCCCAAATCCCCCAGTTTCCATCATAATCTTTTTCATTGTTATATTCTTTTCTGCCGTAATAATTATCATAACCTGCAAAGTTTGCAAATACATCAAAACCCATAGTTCCATTATCACCACCATGAAAGAACGCAGAATAATAACCTTCTTTCTTAAGTAAACTTGCCAAACTATTTATCTGATTGCTTCCATATTGAGAAAATATATACGGTTCATTTGACCAGCTTGGAATACTTGCAACAATAGCAGGGATGCCTTCTATGGATTTCTTCCCGTCAGAAAAAGCATTGGTACAGGTATAGCTTTCTTTCATTAATGAATCAAGAAATGGAGTGTAACCAACTTTCCGCCCATTTAATCCACCGATATATTCCTTCGAGAAGCTTTCCAATGCAATGATAAAAACATTAAGTTTTTTAAAGCCTTCCTTTTTTCCTTTATGGTAAGGACTATAAATTTTAGCCAGTTCTTTATCATCAGCAAAATATTTTTTAGGTTCTATTCCTTCTACATCTAATGTTTTAAGTATAGTAAAAGGTGTGTTTACCAGTATCGGGATATATTTTACTGAAGTATACTCAACTGCATTAACAGTGGTAATAGGCTTTAGCTGAAATCCTCCACGATATCCAATTATGAAAAAAACGATACTGATTATGTAAATCAGAAATTGATAAATATATTGTTTTGTATTCCATTCCAAATTATTTTTCTTTTCTGTCTTTTTATAAATATAATAAACAGCAATTGAAAATAAAGCCCAAAGAAAAAAAACATACCAGTAATCTTTCAAAAAGGTGGGTAGCAGCCTACCTAAATCGTTCCCTTTACCTGATCCAAGGAAATTAAAAACATCGGATGTCGTGCGTTTTAATGTAAATCTGAAATAAACAAAGTCGATACAATTGGCTAACATAGCCAAGCTGTTTACAATGATAAAAAGCCATTTTAACAGTAACTTAAATACTTTGTTTTCTCTTAATGGGATAGGAAATAGAAATAATAAAATAAATACACAATTGGATAAAATTATGACAGAGAAATCAAATCGAATACCATAGAAAAACAATGGTATAAGCTGGCTAAAACTTAAATCGGAAAAGTAAGAATGATTGAACCAAAAGAAAAGTATACGGCAAATAAAATAAAGAAACAAAAGGAACGCAAAGCGCTTTAGGAGTACTGAAAATTGGTAAAAAACAGTGTTCATAAAGTTTCCGAAACTAATATCAGGCAACTAATTCTGGATGGATAATTATTAATAACTATCTCGTATAAGATGATTGTGCGATAATAGAAACCCCATTCACAATTTTAGTGTAGTTGATAATAATTGTTGGTGCAACAGGATTAATAACACCTTTGCCGATGAAATTTATGCTTGTTGCAGGGCTTCCACAAACAACATTTTGAGAAGGGACTGTTAATGCTATCGCACTATCCATTACAAAATACGCTTTCCCATTTACGTAATCACCGAAATTATTAGCTTTTACATAACCGCTTCCGTCTGTGTTCAAATGCAAAGTGTCGCTAAATGTGTTGTAAGTGCTGGATGCGCCGCCAGGGTACGGGCTTATATCCAAAACATTTGAATAATACCCGCTAATATCTACCACATATACTGTTCTCGTGTAAGTTCCTCTATTGCCGGCAGCGTCTATTGCTGTATAAGTAACATTATAAGGTCCGGTTACAGCAGTATTTACAGGGTCGGAAGTGGTGGCAGGTAAAATCCCGTCAACATTGTCGAATGCAGTTGCGCCAGGGTCATTCCAAACAGCATTTTTCTGAATAAAATAAGGGTTATAGCTTGTTACAGTAACAATAGGACTTGTTGTATCAGCTGGTTTTTTTTTACATCCTGAGATGAACATAGCAACTATTATTAATGTAATTATTGCGGTACTGAAAATTTGTTTTGACATTTTTATTAATTAGTGACAAATAAAATAAGTTGCAAAAGTAGCTAACTTTTATGAATAATTAATTTAGTTAATACACTTATCATATAAAAGATTACTTTTACAACCGATTAATTAAATTTATAAAACTAAAACATAATGAAAAAGGTATTAATATCAGTTGCAGTTGGCATAATGTCCACTCTGGTTGCATGCGGACCTAGTGCAGCAGAAAAAGCAGCAAAAGAAAAAGCAAAACAAGATTCAATTGCATCTTATGCAATGGCAGCAAAAGTGCAGGCAACAGCTGATTCGACAGCAAAGTATGAAGCTGATATGAAATCTAAAATGGCTGCGGATTCCACTGCAAAAGCTGAAAAACATGTGAAAGGAAAATCAGCAAAAAAACATAGCCATAAAAAATCCAAGAACTAAGAACGAGAAAATATATTCGCCTTTAACTTTTTTAATTTAAAAGTTGAATCAAAAAAGAGTCCCGCAAATTGCGGGACTCTTTTTTGTATTTATATTAATAGTGATTCCTTTTACGCTATCTATGCGTAAACACTGCAGTTCCCTGATTAAGGATGGAGTCGTTTGCATTAAGTTCTTTAAACTGAAAAGTAAATTTTACTTTATTGGCTCCAATTCCTGTTCCGGTAATTGATGCAACTCCTTCTATTTGATCACCTGTAGTTCCTGTTGAATTAGCCTGAATTGGCACAGTCAGCGTTGTTCCATAAAATGTAGCTAAAACATTGTTGGCTGTCCGTCTGCCAAAGTTACCTATATTCATTTGGTAATAAGAAGACAATAAAGATGCATTAACAATAGAAGAATCAGGATGTGTGGGTACTGTGTTTCTGGAAGTATCAGTACATAATGTCTGTATTAAATCATACTTGCCGTCAAAATTAACTACACATACTGTTCGTGTTGCAGTGGCTTTGTTGCCTGCTGCATCTGTAGCCGAATAATTAATAACATAAGTACCTACAACAGCAGGGTTGACATTGCCTGAAGTAACAACCGGCACTGAGCCATCAGTATCATCATTGGCTGCCGAGCCGGGATCGGAGTATGTTTTATTCTGTTGCCAGTAGGTAGATGTGGCGCCAACCAAAGTAATTACAGGCTTTGTGGTATCTTGTTTAGGTTTTTTACATCCTGAAAAAATCAATTGTGCAGATAAAAAAATTATTGCTGAAAGAATAAAAACATGCCTTTTCATTTGATAGTTAATTTAATTTATTTACTACAAAAGTATGAAAAATATGCTACCAAAAAATATAATCGGTAGAAGCGAAGAATTCATCGTTGTTTGCCCAAGTATTGGCAATTTGAAGTAATAAACTATAAATGATTTTATTTTATTTTAATATTGCCATACATTATTGGAAGTATGGTCGATAATATAAAATGAAAACTGGAATAAATCAAATTGTTTTGTTATTTTTGTGTTATCACAATGTTTAAACCTTTTCTAAATAAGAGAGTCAATTAACGTTTTGGAGTCAGTAAAAGATTGAAATATTTTATTTAAAATCAATAAAAAAGCGAGTACAATATTTAAATAATGAAGCATTTTAAATCCAATAACATTATAGTCCACATGCTCGCCTGGGCAGTTTGTTTCTCGATTCCTATTTTAATATATAACAATCCTTATGGTGAATACATGGCTTCTACGAATGAAAAATTCGGATTGCCTGAAATCATAAACTACTCTCTTTTCATCATCTTTTTTTATCTGAATGCCTTTTTATTTATTCCAGTTTATTTTTCAAAAAAAAGAACGCTGGAATATATTGTATTTGTTGTTATAGTAATATTAGCTATCGCTACTGTTAATACTTTATTATCTCAGATATATCGTCCGCATACGCCGCCACGGCCTTTTATCAGGGTTTTTCTTTACAGGGTATTTATTTGTCTTGCCAATCTTGCAATAAGTACAAGTTATAGAATGATAATGGATAATTTGAAAAGAGAGCGTGAACTAAAAGAAAAGGAAAATGAAAATTTGCTTGCCGAGCTTTCGTTTTTAAGATCTCAAATAAGTCCTCATTTTGTATTTAATGTTTTAAACAGTGTTGTTTCATTGGCTCGCAAAAAGTCGAATCAGGTGGAGCCGGTATTGATGGAGCTATCTAATTTAATGAGGTATATGCTTTATGAATCGGATACGGAAAAGGTGAGTGTAAATAAAATGGTGATGTATTTAACAAGTTATATTAATCTGCAAAAAATGAGATTTAATGATGATGTGAAAATAGATTATAAGGTAATTGACAATTCGAATAAGGACAATTATATAGAGCCGATGCTGTTTATTCCGCTTGTAGAGAACGCTTTCAAGCATGGAATAGGCATTATTGAGAATCCTGAAATAAATGTTTTGCTTACTGTTAACGAAAAAAGTATAGTTTTGCACGTTCAAAATAAATTTAACAGGAATACAACTATTGAAAAGGAAAAAAAATCGGGTATAGGCTTGGCTAATCTTAAAAGAAGGCTGAATTTATTATATCCTCAGGCACATGAATTAATAATAACAGAAAAAGAAAATAATTTTTTTACTAACTTAAATTTAATAATACAATGATAAAATGTCTCGCGATTGATGATGAAACTTTAGCACTTGATTTATTGGAGGATAATATCTCTCAGGTGCCGTTTTTACATCTTGTTAAACGCTGCAAGAATGCGTTTGAAGCAATGGAAATTCTTCAGAAAGAACCCATTGATTTACTGTTTATGGACATCCAGATGCCCGGTATTAATGGACTGCAGCTTCTGGAAAGCCTGCCAAACAAACCTATGGTAATATTTATTACAGCTCATAAACAGTATGCGCTTGAAGGATATAATCATGATGTGATTGATTTTCTGGTGAAACCTGTGCCTATTGAACGGTTTTTGAAAGCTGCCAATAAAGCTTTGGAATTTCATAATCTCAAAAACAAACACATTGGTACAACTAATTGCAGTACCGATTATATTTTTGTGAATGCCGAATACAGTCTTGTGAAAATAATGTTAAACGAAATTACACATATCGAAGGTGATAAAGATTATGTGAAAATACATTTAACAACTTCGGAAAAACCTGTTGTTACTCGCTTGAGCTTTAAAAATTTAGAGGAAAAACTGGATGTGCAACGCTTCCCAAGAGTTCATAAATCATTTATTGTGGCTACAGATAAAATAGTATCTATCCGTCATAATATAATAAATATAGGGACAGCAGAAGTTCCATTGGGTTCTTTTTATCGTGATAAATTTTACGAGTTAATTTCTCCTGAAAGCGTAAGTGCTTAATAGTTTGCCTGAGTAAGCGATTATTAATCCATAAAAAAAGCTTCGTAGCGATACGAAGCTTTTTTTATGTTATATTGATTAAACAATAATCAATAAACAATATTCAATCTTATTTTATGTGTTCGTCCTTGCGAGCGCAGCGAAGTAATCTCTTGTAAATACAGGTATTGCTTCGGATGAAAAATCCTCGCAATGACGTTGATAATTATTATCCGCAGAATACCTGTATTCATTTTTATAATACTTCAATCGCATATTT
>CAIQBY010000024.1 GCA_903870175.1 uncultured Bacteroidota bacterium | reverse complement strand
GTCAACCAAAGCATTTATTTCGACAGGCAACAGAGACGTATTGCGAGGATTGCTTAATTTAATTTTTGAATATGTTAAACCCATTGCTTATTTTTTTACAAAGATACGGCTTTTCCTTCTCTCTTATTTTTAAATAAAAAGCCCCGAGCATTTCTGCTCGGAGCTTTTTAGAATTTATCCTTCGACAAGCTCAGGATGACAATTAGAATTTAGAATTTCTTTTCCTACTCCACCACCACTTTCTTATTCACCACATTTTTATAGGTTGGTGAGCTTGCCGAATCCACTGTTATTTGTACAAAATAAACACCGCTTTGCATTTCTCCTTTTTCCAGTATTAAACTCTTACCCGAAAACAAAACTGTTTTTATTTCCTTGCCTACCACATCCATTATTTTTATAGTTGTGTTTTTTTGCAGTTCGTTAAAGGAAATTGTTGTTTGGGAGGTAAAAGGATTTGGGTAAATATTTATTTCATTTTCTTCACTTGTAATTTCATTAATTCCTACAGTCATTTGTGTGCTGTCAATTTTGGCAATAAACATATCATATTGTCCGGCAAGATTTAAAGTAGTGCTTCCAATGGTAATTGATAAATTATTGAAATCGCCGGTAACATAAAGATTCCCCCTTCCGTTAACAGCGATGCCAGAGCCCTCGACACCATAATTTCCTGTAGCTTTTGCCCAAATCGCATTTCCACCTGTATCGTATTTCACAATAAACATATCAACATTATTTCCATAAATATTTAGATTGGATAAAGTAATGCTTCCAAAAGAAATGGATGGACTATAGAAATCGCCGGTAATATAACTATTCCCGCTTGCATCCACAGTGATGCCGGTGCCATAATCCCTATAACTGCCTCCTGCACGATTTGCCCAAACCACTGCTCCGCTTGCATCGTATTTCACAATAAACATATCATAGGTATACCCTGTATTATCTGCATTGGTTAAAGTAGTGCTTCCAAAGGTAATGGTTGAACTTTGGAAATAGCCGGTAACATAACTATTCCCACTTCCATCCAAAGCGATGCCGTTACCCATATCTGGAGAACTTCCTCCTGCACGATTTGCCCAAACCACTGCTCCGCTTGCATCGTATTTCACTATAAACATATCAGTAGGATTATTATTGCCTCCTGCATTGGTTAAAGTAATACTTCCAAAGGTAATTGATGAACCACCGAAATAGCCGGTAACATAACTATTCCCGGTTGCATCCACAGCGATACCATTGCCAACAGCATAGGAACCTGCACTTATTGCCCAAACCACATTACCGCTCGCATCATATTTCGCAATAAACATACCGCCTGAATTGGTTAAAGTAGTGCTTCCAAAGGTTATGGATGAACTTAGGAAATAGCCAGTAACATAAGTATTCCCGCTTGCATCCACAGCAATGCTATTGCCAGCATCATCCCCAGTTCCTCCTGCACTTTTTGCCCAAACCACATTGCCGCTTGCATCGTATTTCACAATAAATATATCATACCATCCTGCATGTGTATTGGTTAAAGTGGTGCTTCCAAAGGTAATGGATGAACTTTGGAATTCCCCGGTAACATAACTATTACCACTTGCATCCACAGCGATACCGATACCATAATCAAGAGAACTTCCTCCTGCACCTTTTGCCCAAACCACATTGCCGCCTGCATCGTATTTCACAATATACATATCACTAGTATTTCCTGTATTATCTGCATTGGTTAAAGTAGTGCTTCCAAAGGTAATGGATGGACTTCCGAAATTGCCGGTAACATAACTATTTCCGGCACCATCTTCAACGATGCCGACGCCATAATCATAATAACTTCCTCCTGCACTTTTTGCCCATTGCCAGTTAGGTGCTTGCGCAAATGTGTTAATGCTTAATAAAGTCATTGCTAAAATTGTAATTGTTTTTTTCATCTTTTCTCTCTATTGAATTACTATCTTTTTATTTACTGTATTATAATTTTCATCTTTCATTTCTAGAAAATAAATACCTGCTTTCAAATTTCCTTTTTCAATAGTCAGTTTATTTTCGTCTTTCAAAACTACTGTTTTTATTTCCTTGCCTACTATATCAATGAGTTTAACAGTTGTGTTTTTTTGAAGTTCGTTGAACTCAATTGTTGTTTCTGATGAAAATGGATTAGGATAAATAGTGATGCCGCTTTCAAAATAATTTTCGGTTACTCCATTTGGTTCAGTCCATTTGGCAATATGATTTACAGAGTTGCCTCCGGCAGAAATAAAATCTCCTCCCATATAAAGAGAGCTATTGTAAACACATAATGCGCGCACGCTTCCTGAAGCATCATCTCCCGAGCCAAGTGCAAGCCAAGTGCTTCCATTCCATTTTGCTACACCATCAAAAGAAGATAACCCTGATGATGAAAAACTACCACCTGCAATTAAATTGCCGTTATATACAGTGAGAGCAAATACAGTCCCTACGTTAAGTGAGCCTATAACTCCTGAGCCAAGTGCAGAAAATGCAGAGCCATTCCATTTTACAACTCCTTTGGGTGTCCCAATTGTACCAATGGAAGTAAAATCTCCACCTACATATAAGTCAGTTCCTATTGTTGCAAAAGCATATACATTGCCGCCTGTTGCGCCTGTTGACATTGCTGAATAGCTTGTGCCGTTCCATTTAGCAATGCAAGGTGAAGCTGTGCCACCAGCTGATGTAAAAGAACCGCCAATATACAGCGCATTATTACATACTCCCAAAGCGAATACTTCTCCGTTAGTACCTGTGCCTACTGCCGACCACGAACTGCCATTCCATTTTGCAATATTACTTGCTGTAACGCCGCCAGCTTTCACAAAACTACCTCCTACATATAATTCACCATTAAATACTGCAAGGCAATTGAGATACCCCGAACCATAAATTCCGGTGGTTAGCGGTCCCCAAGTAGTACCATTCCATGTTGCAACGTCTTGACTTGCTCCACTTGCAAAAGATGTTCCTCCTGCAATTAACTGCGTATTAAAATTTGTCATTGCCGAAACACCAAAAGCTGTAGATATAGTTAATCCTGAATTGCCTACTGACCAAGTGGTGCCATTCCATTTAGCAAGATTAAACGATTCAACAGAACCGGCAGTATCAAATCCGCCACCTACATAGAGTTCGCCGCCAAAAACTCCCATTGACGCGACATTAGCCGCTGTTCCTCTAACACCTGTTCCGACAGCAGACCAGGTTTGCGCGTTCATGCTCGATACGCTAATTGCTCCAAGCAAAATAATTGTTTGTAATTGTTTTTTCATTTTTTCATTTTTAATTGTTTGTATATATTTATTCCCTCTTCATTATTCTATTGCTATCGATTTTATTTCATATTCATCAGAATGGGTAGGTTTGTAAAAATAAACAATACGATTATGAAAAACATAATATTTGAATTGGCTACAGTTATAAATAGTAGATGCATCTTTATTATAATTATCTGTTTGAAATACCTCTTTGGGTTTGCCTCCTTTTGCAGTAACATCTATAATTTTAAAACTATATTCTTTTTTATGACTTTCGCTTACAAAAGCATATTTACCATCTTCGGAAACATTTGAACAAACAACGGAAGGGTCACCAAAATCTTCAGATATAACATAATTTTTTGCATAATTTTCTTCAATAGTAAAGTTAGAGTTTACAACATTTAACTTGCTATCTATTTCATAGTTTGAATATCCAATAATAATATCTGCATCAAAAGGCATAGTATTACTAGTGGCTGCGCCATTTGTATGGTAATGAGCCTTATTTACAGCAGTTATAAAATAATTGCCATTTGATAATTTCCCTACCTTTAGAATCTTAACAGAACGATATTTAAAATTTACATGTTTTGGTTCAGTAACATTATATTCCGGGAAATTAATTTTACTTGAGCTAACAACTTTGCCATCTTTGTCCAAAATAATAAGACCTAAAGCATAATTTTCGATTTTACTATTTTCAAACATGTCATAACATTGTGAAGAATTAAACTGCCCAACAAACAAAGTGTTTTTAGACTGTTTATCATAATAGGAAGTCTGGAAACGCAGGGCATCCTTTTCATTAGGATAGACTACAGGAATTGTATTTTGGATTGTTCCTGTCTTTTTATCCACTTTAGCCAGATATTCCTTCATTTCTCCTTTCTCTTTTGTTCTGAAATCTATAACGATATTATTATTGTCAATTGATTGTTTGCAATATTCGATTGTTTTATATTGAGTAAACGATGCGCTCCAATTTTTTTTAAATACAGTCCCATTTTCTGCTTGTGTAGATTGCAGCATGGTAAGAGTTCTTTCTTTCAAATCAAAATCATAATCAATATTGCTTGAATCCGTATTAATGTCATTAACTATTATTTCATTGGCTCCTTTGGCAACATATTTTTTGTCTTCATAAAATGATTTTTCTTTCAAATCCTTAGTGAGTTCTAAATAATAATTATAAGGTTTAGTTTTCATACATATAAATAACAAATTACCATACATCGATTGATATCCCTTAACATTGTCACTTTCGAAAGGCAATAGTTTTTGATATTCTTTTAACACATTAAGATTTTCGTCATACAGTGTAGCTTTAAAAGTTGCCTTTTTATCATCATACTCATAACCGCCAACTATTAATTTTTCATGGTCTTTAATAATAAAGTTATTATCTAATTTGCCCTTTATTGTTTGTGCATTGCTTAATGTAGTTATTAAAACTGTAGTGATAAGTAACATTGTTTTCTTCATACTCTTACTTTTTTTTAATTGTCCGTAAATCTATAGTTAATTCTCATTCTAAACTTTCATTTATCTAAAAAAGTCCCGTCTTGGTTTTCACCAAAACGGAACTTAATTTTTCATCTGCTTTTCATTTTCAAATTTTCAAATCGTCAAATTTTCAAATTCAAAAACCTAATTTATCTTCTTCCCGCCAAATGGCTGAGAAGACGGTCCGCCGCCGGCAGTGTTGTGCGCCGTTACTTTTGCCCAAAGTATATTACCTGCAAAACCTGCCGGCAATACAATAGTGATGCTTACTTTGCTGAACACCGGTTCCGGCTGCGTTACTGCCACATAAGATGTTGCATCCGAAGGGTCGCCCTTTGTAATTTCCACTGTGTAATCACATCCTTCAATTCCTTCGTACTTAATATCGGCAGTGCCCGGATATTTGCCTTGTTCCATGGTGCCGTTTATTACCTGTTCCGGTTCTTTGGCATCTTCGGCAGTTGCAGATGTGAGGATGTAACCCAGCGCTTTCAACAAATCAATGTTTCCCGGATTGTTCTGCTGAACGATGACAGCTTCAGCATTAAAAATTTCGCAATTTTTAATGTTCTGTTTGTTTTTCAGAGCTGTAGCTGCAATAGCAGCATCGTCAGCTTTT
>CAIQBY010000023.1 GCA_903870175.1 uncultured Bacteroidota bacterium | reverse complement strand
TTGTGCAGGAGTAACCATCACAACACCGACATCGAATGTATCAACGGTTACAGGAGTTGTAGCAGGCACACCTGCAACATTAAAATGGACGGTAACCAATGGAACGTGTTCAGCAAATTCAAGTATAACATTGACCAATGATATAGCACCGACAGCATCGAATGCAGGAACTAATCAGGCACAGTGCAACAGCGGCAGCTTCACCCTTGCAGGGAATGCAGCATCTGTAGGAACCGGCACCTGGGCAGTAGTAAGCGGCACAGCGACAATAACAAGCATACATTCAGCGACATCAACAGTAACAGCAGTACCTTCAGGAAGTACGGCTACATTAAGCTGGACGATAGTAAACGGCACCTGCAGTACAACAAGCAATGTAACATTGACCAATGATATAGCACCGACAGCATCGAATGCAGGAACTAATCAGGCACAGTGCAACAGCGGCAGCTTCACCCTTGCAGGGAATGCAGCATCGGCAGGAACCGGCACCTGGGCTGTAGTAAGCGGCACAGCTACAATAACAAGCATACATTCAGCCACATCAACAGTAACTGCAGTACCTTCAGGAAGTACGGCTACATTAAGCTGGACGATAGTAAACGGTACCTGCAGTACAACAAGCAATGTGACGTTAACCAATGATGCAGCAACGACAGCATCGAATGCAGGAAGCAATCAAACCATGTGTACTTCCGGTGGAAACTTATCTGCTAATACTCCAGTTTTTGGAACAGGAGTTTGGAGTATTTCAAGCGGAGCAAGCTCCAACTTAAGCCAATTCAGCAATATTACTGACCCAAATTCCTCATTTGTTCCTATTGGCGGAGTTGGAAATTATGACTTAGTGTGGACTATAACAAATTCTACCTGTTCTTCAACATCCTCAGTAACAATTACAGTAATAAATTCTGGAACATGGTTGGGAAATACAGATGATTGGTTTGATGCATCTAATTGGTGCAGTGGAGTGCCTGCATCAACTACAAATGTGTTAATACCATCCACAGCACCCATAATGCCAAATATTGCCAGTTCAGGTGCACTATGTAATAGTCTAATTATTAATTCAGGTGCATCCTTATCCATGAACTCAGGCAGTGATTTAACAGTGTATGGAAACTGGACTAATAGTGGAACCTTTACTTCAGGTGGAGGGACAGTAACTTTTGCTGGCAGTTCATCTCAAAGTTTTACAGGGACAACTACATTTGATAACATTTACATAAATAACGGATCAGGATTAACATTAAATAATAATATTGTTGTTAATAACGTAATTGAACTGGATACAGGAAATGTAACTACAGGTTCTAATTTAGTACAGATTGAAGCCAATGCTTACCCAGTAGCAATTGGCGGTTACATTGATGGAAACTTAAAAGAGTACATTTCTTCAGGATTTTTTGTTTCTGCCTCGTTTCCAATTGGGGCAGGCACAAATTTCACACCTTTAGACTTGACTTTTGACAATGTATACACCGATGGGTATATTACGGCCTATACAAGTAATGGTGATCATGCTCAAATTTCCTCTTCAGGATTCAATGCGAGCCAGACTGTTAATCGCACCTGGTCTCTTATAAATAGTGGCGTAACATATGACCAATATACAGCAGGGTTGACTTATTTATCATCGGATGAAGATGCTGGTTTTGTTGATACTTACGCAGCGGTAAAACAATACTCTTCAGGAAGCTGGATAGACCTTCCGAATGGAGCGAGCTCAACATTATACGAATCAGTTTCAAATGTAACAACTTTTGGAGATTTCCAGATTGGTGTTATTAATCCCGTTCCAAGCTTATATTCTTTATCCCCTTCTTCAGGGGCACTCGGTCAAACTTTGAATGTAACTTTTATTGGTGCAGGATTTATAACAGGTTCATCAACCGTAAATGTAGGAACAGGAATTTCTGTTAATACAATAACAGTAAATTCAGATACAAGTTTAACAGCAAATCTAAGTATTTCTTCAGGGGCAACTTCTGGTTCAAGACCATACTCAGTTACTAATGGTGCACCTGGTGGAGGAACTAGTGGCACAGTGAACTTTAATTTAGTAGGCTCTCTCCCAATACCTGATTTTACATCTACTTCTTTAAGTATTTATTGTAATACTGATGGAACAACAACTTTTTATAACTCATCAAGTGGAGCTACAAGTTATTTATGGGATTTTGGAACAGGGGCAAGCCCTGCGACGGGAACAGGAGCAGGACCATTTACTGTTAGTTACTCTTCTTATGGATTAAAAACAGTCAAATTGGTGGCAGGAAATGCTTATGGCACCGATTCTATAGTAAAAACAAATTATATATCTGTTAACTCATTTGTTCCTGCAACTCCAGGAAGTATTTCAGGCTTGGCAGGTTTATGTTCGTCGGTTGGAGCAAATGTAACGTATACAATTTCCCCAATATTAGGAGCTACAGGATATTCTTGGTCAATCCCAACCGGACTTACCTATGTCTCTGGGCAAGGTACAACTTCTTTGATAATTAATCCTACATCCGGATTTACCACTGGAATTTTATCAGTTGTTAGTACTAATGGTTGTGGGACAAGTTTAGGTTCTTCGAGTTATAATTTGTCGTCTACACCTCCGGTATTAACAGGAAATATCTCAGGGTCAACAATAATATGTGGTTTACCTGTAACTAATTATTCAGTAAATCCAGTAGCAGGTGTAAGTTCTTATAATTGGACAGTACCAACTGGGGTAACCATTTCTACAGGACAGGGGACATCAAATATAACTGTTTCTATAGGTGGGAATAATATTTTTGGTACGGTAAGTTGCACTGCTTTAAGTCCATGTGGAAACAGCAATACATTATCTTTGGCAATTGCAAAAAAACCAGCAGCTCCAAGTTCAATAACTGGGCCAACTTCTTTATGCGGTGTCACTTCTGCTAGCTATTCTGCCTCTTCCTTCGGAACTACATCATATAATTGGTCAGTACCTGCTGGTGTTACTATCACTAGCGGTTCCGGCACAAGTTCAATTAACGTAAATATTACTTCAACCTTAACAACAGGCTATATTTCGGTAACTGCAGTGAATGCATGTGGTTACGTAGCAGCAACCTCAAAAAATGTTTATGGACAAGTTCCGTCGATGCCTGCGCCAATTGTAGGTCCATCAAATTTATGCGGATTGACAACAACATCTTTTAGCTCATCTTCTACATATGGAGCTTCAAGTTATACTTGGACAATGCCGGCAGGATTGAGTATTTTATCTGGTCAGGGAACAAGCATGATTACTGTAGTTAATACAGCATATTCAAGTGGAAGTATCACAATGGTTGCCAACAATAATTGTGGAAGCAGTGGTATAAGGTCAGACGTTTTAAGCACTGTGGCAGCTACTCCAGGCTCAATTACCGGTCCTAACATAACTTGTGGCTTATCATCTGGCACTTATTCCGTAGCACCGGTTGCTGGGGCTGTAAGTTATACCTGGGTTGTTACTCCTGGTGTAACAATTAGTTCAGGACAAGGTACTTCAAGTATTTCTGTAACTTACACAACTCCTCAATACGGAGGATATATTCGAGTATCGGACAATAATGGTTGTTCTACGAGTTCACAAAATCTTTTATATGTCAGCATGGCTCCAGCCCCAGGTGCAATTTCAGGTCCTACAGTTGTCTGTGGTTTGACTTCTACAAACTATTCAATAACGCCGATAACAGGGGCATTGAGTTACAACTGGGCAGTACCTTCAGGAATGACTTTAATATCAGGTCAGGGAACAACATCTATTACAGCTATAGTTCCACCGACAATGGCTGCTGGTTCTGTAAAAGTAAGCGAGCAGAATGCATGTGGTAATAGTACAGGAACAAGTTTAGTAATAGGTGCATGTGCAAGTCCTTTGGAAATGGATAGTGAGATGAATAGCGAAAATATGTTCTCTCCATTGTATCCTAATCCTACAACAAATGAGTTTTCCATCGATATCAATACTTCCAATGACATGGAAGTAATAGAACAGATTTTTGATATTATGGGAAATAAAGTGATGGATCATAAGTATGAAATTGTAAAAGGACAGTTTTTATTAAAAACCAATATTGATGAATTAAATTCAGGTATTTATTTCGTAAGACTACTTGACAAAGATTCAAATGTATTGTACAATGAAAAAGTTATTAAACAATAAATATTGTAAAAGTAGAATAGCTTTTATTAAATTTTTTTTGAAGAATGCTCCTGCGAATTAATTTCGCAAGAGCATTCTTTCTAAATTCGAATTACTAATTCATATTAATAACACGCCTTATTATTGATTACTTTAATTGATGTCAAGATTATTCTGGTTGATTCAGAATTAGAACCAAACAATAAACATAGATGATTCGCTAATTCCCCTTATCTTTGTACATCATTTCAAAGAAATAAATAATAATGAGTTCAGTATTAAACACAATAGAAGAAGCAATAGTCGACCTGAAAGCAGGTAAAATAATAATAGTAGTGGATGATGAAGACCGCGAAAATGAAGGTGATTTTATTACTGCGGCTTCCAATGTTACTCCTGAAGTAATTAATTTTATGGCTACGCATGGACGAGGATTGATTTGTGCGGCATTGACGGAAGAGCGGTGTGAACAATTAGGGCTAGAGATGATGGTAACCAAAAATACTGCAGAACACAGTACTGCGTTTACCGTTTCAGTAGATTTACTTGGATATGGCTGCACAACAGGTATTTCCGCAAGCGATCGTTCCAAAACAATTAAAGCATTAATAAATCCAGCAACTAAGCCAGCAGACCTTGGCAGACCCGGACATATATTTCCGCTTAAGGCTAAAAAAGGAGGTGTATTGAGAAGAGCAGGACATACAGAAGCAACTATTGATTTGGCTCGTCTTTCAGGATTTGAACCTGCAGGTGCGCTGGTAGAAATAATGAATGAAGATGGTTCCATGGCACGTTTACCTCAGTTACTTCAAATAGCTAACAAGTTTAATCTTAAAATTATCTCAATAGAAGATTTAATAGCTTACCGAATAAAAAACGAAACCATAATTACAAAAGATGTACAGGTGAAAATGCCAACACAATGGGGCGAATTTGAACTGGTTGCCTATCATGAAACTACAACAGGGCAGGAACATCTGGCTTTGATAAAAGGAACATGGAAACCTGATGAGCCAATTCTTGTGCGTGTTCACTCTTCCTGTCTTACAGGTGATATTTTCGGGTCATGCCGTTGTGACTGCGGACCGCAATTACATAAATCAATGGAAATAATCGAAAAGGAAGGTAAAGGTGCAATTGTATATATGAATCAGGAAGGGCGCGGTATTGGGCTTCTTAATAAATTAAAAGCATATAAATTACAGGAGCAGGGTCTTGATACTGTTGAAGCCAATATAAAATTAGGGTTTGATATGGATGAACGTGATTATGGAGTGGGAGCACAGATTTTAAGAGATTTGGGAATAAGTAAAATAAGATTGTTGAGTAACAACCCTAAAAAACGTGCAGGACTTATCGGCTATGGATTGGAAATAGTGGAAAATCTGCCTATTGAAATTTCATCAAACATTCATAATAAATTTTATCTGCAGACAAAACGCGATAAGATGGGACATACCCTTAATTTGGATAAATAACAGAGAAGAAAATCCCAAATTCTAATCTCTAAATTCTAATGTATAGCTTATTTATACAACTCTTTTAACTGACCAACTGTAAAATCCACTTCTTCCTTTGTGGAATATTTACTGAATGAGAAACGTACCGAAGGACGTGTTACATCAGCTCCAATACCTTCCAGTACATGAGAGCCTTTATCGCTTCCACTTGTACATGCACTTCCGCCTGATGCTGCAATACCTGCAATATCAAGATTAAATAAAAACATCTCTGCATTATCTGTTTTTGGGAAACGAACACTTAATACCGTATACAAACAATTATCAAGACAGGAACCATTAAACTCAACACCTTTAAGGTTTTCTTTAAGTTGTTCCACCATGTATGCTTTTAGGGAAGTAATATATTTTTGATGATGTTCCAAATCACGCATCGCTATTTCAAGTGCTTTTGCCAAACCTATTATTCCGTATAGGTTTTCAGTTCCACCACGCATATTGCGTTCCTGAGAACCACCATAAATAAGCGGATTAATTTTAATATTGCCATTCACATATAAAAAACCAACGCCCTTAGGACCATGAAATTTATGAGCAGCGCAGGTAACAAAGTGAATTTTTACCCGTTGCAAATCAAAAGCATAATGAGCCATTGTCTGAACGGTATCCGAATGGAAAATAGCATTATATCTTTCACATATTTCACCGACCTCTTTTAAGGGAAGTAAATTACCTATTTCGTTATTAGCATGCATCAGCGAAACAAATGTCCTTTCGTTTTCCTTTAATAACATTTCCAGATGGGCTAAATCAATATGGCCGGAAGGTGTAAGATTTACAAAACTTAATTTAATAATACCTTCCTGCTCCAGCTTTTCCAATGTATGCAACACAGCATGATGTTCTATTTTGGAAGTTATTGCATGTTTAATTCCGATATCATGTATGCTGCATCTGATGGCCATATTATCAGCTTCGGTACCGCCGGAAGTAAAAAATATTTCTGAAGGGGAAACATTCAGTGATTTAGCAACTGATTTGCGGGCAGCTTCAATGGCAGAACGTGTTTTTCGACCATAACCATGTATTGAGGAAGGATTCCCGAAATGTTCAGTCATAAAAGGCAGCATTTCATCCAGCACTTCTTTGTCGAGTGCAGTGGTAGCAGCATTATCAAAATATACTTTCATTTTCTTTTATCAGGAATTTAGGATTATGGATTTAATAAACTAATTGTTAATCCTAAATCTAAAATTCCTTAATCCTTAATTGTTACTTGTTGTTTTTTAATACAGTCTCTAATATCCGCCATTATTTTTTTAGCCAGATTATCTGCTGTTGTTTCGCTTTCACTCTCTGAATAAATACGAATAATTGGCTCTGTATTCGATTTGCGCAAATGTACCCATTCTTTATCAAATTCAATCTTCACTCCGTCAACGGTATTTACTGGTTGCTTTTTGTATTTTTCCTTTATACCTTCCAATATATTATCAACATTTATTTCGGAAGTAAGTTCAATCTTGTTTTTTGAAATATGATAATCAGTAAAAGTAGAACGAAGCATGGAACAACTCTTACCATATTTGGCAAGATTAGACAAGAACAAAGCAATGCCAACTAAAGCATCACGACCATAATGCAATTCCGGTAAAATAACACCGCCATTTCCTTCTCCGCCTATTACAGCTTTAGTTTCTTTCATCATTGTCACCACATTCACTTCTCCTACAGCTGATGCTAAGTATGTACCTCCATGTTTCTCTGTAACATCTCTAAGTGCACGTGTAGACGATAAATTAGAAACGGTAGCACCTCTTTTACCATCTGCTTTTTCGGCAGGAGTACGTTTTCCCAAAACATAATCTGCACAGGCTACCAATGTATATTCTTCACCAAACATTTCACCATCTTCACATACAAGTGCTAAACGGTCAACATCAGGGTCAACTACTATGCCAAGACTTGCATTTTCTTTTTTTACAGCTTTTGCAATATCTCTTAAATTCTCGGGAAGAGGCTCTGGATTATGAGGAAATTCTCCATTAGGCTCGCAGTATAACTTAACCACCTTTTCAACACCCAACGCTTCAAGCAGTTGAGGAACAATAATACCTCCAGTAGAATTTACACAGTCAATTACTATCTTAAAATTTGCTTTCTTAATTGCCGCTACATCCACTAATGACAGAGCAAGAATTTTATCAATATGCTTCTTAAAATAGGTATCATTCTTCGTTATTTTTCCAAGTGAATTTATCTCGGCATAAGCATAACTTTCGGTAGCAGCTATATTAAGTACTTCTTCACCATCTTTTTTGTTGATAAATTCTCCTTTATCGTTGAGCAGTTTCAGTGCATTCCATTGTTTTGGGTTATGACTGGCTGTAAGAATTATGCCACCGTCGGCTTTCTCTTCAGGGACTGCTATTTCAACGGTAGGAGTAGTAGATAAGCCTATATCCACCACATCCACGCCCATTCCCTGCAAAGTGCCGATAACAATATTATTCATCATTTCTCCGGAAATACGGGCATCACGGCCTATAACTATTTTTAATCTTTTATTTGCGCCACTCTTAGTGGAGTTTAATTTAATAAAGGCAGCAAAAGCGGAAGTGAATTTTACTACATCCAGCGGACTTAATCCTTCTCCAGGTTTACCTCCTATTGTGCCTCTGATACCTGAAATTGATTTTATTAACATATATTTTTTAAAATTCTAAATTCCTATCTCTATATTCTAACGGTTATATTGAACTCGCAAAACAACTTACACCAAAACTTCTCAATTCGTTTTTGGGGAGTGCAAATATAAGTTTTTAGGTGTTTGGAAGGCATAATTAGTTCTCAACAAATCATAAAATGATGAAATAATTTATGTTTATATCTTGTAATAACTAGTTGTGTTCTTTAGATCAAAGAAAACCCAGAGCGCATCAATAGAATAAGGATTATGACAGAGTTTGCCAGGTGAAATAAAAAAAGCTTCGTATTGCTACGAAGCTTTTTTATTTCTTATTATCAACTACCTGTGATTTGATTTAATGCTGCCCGTTCGCAACTCCTTATGGAAAGCTGAATACGTATAAGATTATAAACAACCATTGGAATAGGCAGTTCCTCAAAATTGGCTTTCTCCCATGCTACAGGCTCGCCGTACACTTTAAGCATTCCCGTTTCCAGCATTGACAGGTCGGCAGCAGGGGCAATGTTTTTCACTGTCTGCTGATAACTTTCAATCATTGTTTTCAGTTTGGCAGCAGTGTATTTATTAACAGCATTCTCAGGCTCAATCAGTAGTTCTGTAATACGTGAATCGCCGCCAAACGACCTTAAATCATCCAGACTTAACTTTTTTGCCTCCTCTTCCGATATTTCTGCGGATGCGGCTATCAAAAAGATTTTCATGCCATCGAGATAATTCATAAGTTCATCTGTTTTCAATTGCAGCATTGCCAGCGGATCAGGGGAGGAGCTTGAATCTTTTACCTGACTTACATCTTTGTGTTTGGTGTACACAGCAAGGTTTTCGTTGTTGGTGAAAGTAAGCAACTGATTACTTTCTGTTACTCCCCGCCAAAAAGAATCGGACACAGGTCTGGTAATGCCTGTCCCCAGTTCGGTAACTAACAGACCCACACCTGCTATAATGATTATTACTGTGGCTGTAGCATTAATTTTATTGGTTGTGTTTTTATAAACACTCAAAACATACACAGGCAGATAACCCAATACCAGCAATACAGCTCCAATTATGGCTGTCATTCGTGCACCGGGCCAATGCATTATCCTGAATAATACACCGGTACAAATAAGCAACGCCGATACAAATGCGATGATGCTTAGTAATACACTTCTGTTGCTTTCGGCTGTCGATTTAAATTTGAGAATAAACAGCAGCGGAAGAAACAGTGTGGTAAGAAAAAAGGTGCCGAATATTAATATAGCATTTGCACCGGGCCAATGCTGCAATTTAAAAAACGCACCAAATAATATCATCAATGATGATATGTAACCCGAAATTTTCATTGTTTTGTCCATAATATAATAGTTTTTAAAAGTTAATAATCGATTCGTTTCGTCCTGTATTTCTTTCAATCCTTTGTCGCCAAACAGCAACAGGGTTTCCTGATACACACGACCGAAGTCATTGTATTCATCGAGTCTATCTTCAATTAAACAACATATATGATCCACCAGATCGATACTTAAGTCAGGAGAAGTGATTCCCCTGACTCGTATATCGTTTTCAATAAAGGCGATTTGTTCGTCGGTCAAACTAAACATACTTCACACTCGGTTTGAGATCAAGTAAAACATTCATTGTATTAATGAAATCGGCAAATTCATACAGTTTTTCCTTCGCTCTCGCTTCTCCGGAAGAAGTGAGGGTGTAGTACTTACGTACGCGTTTGCCAATGTTGACCGTTTCGGTTGTTACTATTCCTTCTGCTTCCAGCTGATGAAGCATAGGGTAGAGTGCGCCCTCTGTAATAACAATTTTCGAGTCGGTCAACTCTTTTACTTTTTGTGTAATCTCATATCCGTACATTTGTTTTGTTTCGGATAACAACTTCAAAACAATAGTTTTTAAAGTTCCTTTTATTAGCTCTGATGAATACATAGGACAAAGATACATAAGAATATTATGTATTGTCAAATTTATTTTTACAATATTTTATATATAATTGAAATTCAATCAAAATAATTTTTTATATAATGTGATTGTTTTTGTTTGGAAGGAAAAAAATGAAAATCTGAGCGTATTTCTGATCAAACTAGTGTCAGTTCGAGCGGAGTCGAGAACAACTGATATTGCCAATTTTAGACCTCATCCCCATCCCTTCTCCTGTCCTTCGACTCCGCTCAGGATGACAATGAGAAGGGTGACTGTGCGTGACGTACTGAATGAAATACTGCATAATAAGTATTACCCCCTCTCCTTCCTTTTAAGGAGATAGCCTGTCCAGTTTTTTCGGGAGGATGAAGGGGTGTGGTGTCGAAATCTGTAGTATTGTTCCCCCACATTTTATTTAATAGATGATTAAAACCAATGCGTTCTGAAATTCGTTTAGTATTTTTGCGCCAATCTTTATAGTCTTTTTATAATATTATCCTTATTTCTTTTAATTATATAAAATAAATCAATTGCCGATTATGACCAAATTTAAAGTAATAACTGTGGAGGATAATAAATTATTTGCAAGAATTTTGGAATTCAATTTAACCAATAAGTTGAATCTTGAAATCCATAATTTCAGTTCAGGTGAAGAATGTCTTTCAAATTTAGATTTGAATCCCGATTTAATAATTCTTGATTTTACATTGCCCGGTATCAATGGCTTGGAAACACTGAAGAAAATCAAAAAACATAATCCGAAAATAAATGTAATTGCCTTATCCCATCAAACCAATAAAAAGGTGATTGATGAATTTATAAAAGAAGGAGCGCTTTGTTATATCGATAAAAACGACAACCCTCTTGTAGAATTAATGACTTATATTAAAAAAATTCAGAAGTCGAAGAAGAAGTAAGAAGGCGGAAATTGGCGGTTCTATTGTAAGTCAGTTCGATAGCCTGTCACTTCGAGTACTTCCTTCGTCTGCATAAACTCCATCGGGAACAATTAAATAAGTTCTTAGTTCTAAGTTTGTAAGTTTATAAGTTAGCTAACTTACCAACTTAGAACTTGAAAACTTACCAACTTTTTAAATCCTTTTTTCAATAACATATATACCTTTAAAAAAAGGCAGTATTTATTCCATTATTTTGTACGTAAAAACCGGCAGAAAATAGGCTCCTTTTTTCAGAACCAATATTGGAACTAAAAAAGGCAGTATATCTTCCAAAAAAACCTGTATAAGTTTTTTCAGAACTTCTCTTAGTTTTTTCAGAATGTTGCAACATTCTGACAGAATGTTGCAACATTGCAACAACAACTGCTAAAACTTTATCACATGCACACTATGTTTATGAATAAAGTTGTTAACTATTTTGAAAATACTTCATGATTCTGAAAAAGGGAAGCAACCTTTTTTTGGAAAATACATGCATTTTGCCAAAACCTGCCAACCTTATTTTGGAACTTTGGTATATTCTGAAAAAAACGTGCAACATTCTGCCAAATGTTTACAACTTTCTGCCGCAATGTTGCAACATTCTGAAAAAAGGTTGCAACATTCCGAGACTTTTTACATACTTTCTGAAAAAGGCAATCGTCTGTTTTGCTATATAAACCAACTGCTATAGTAAAATAAAACACATAGATACTATATTTACCAGCCTGCCGGGACCGAAGCCAATGCTTATAATGATATACAGCATACCATACAGAGGTTTTACATAAAACCATGCCAAACTTCACGAAAGCCTATTTAGGAGGCGACACCATGCAAAATGGTGCCACATTTATGCTCTTTATAAAGCTTCATTTTTTTGCTCAAAAAAAGCATATTTTTTAGATAGTTTTTGGAGCAATATTCCAGGTCGTTGAGCGAAGTCGAAACGAAAAGGAAGATCGAAGTCGAAACGATATCTTCGGCAACTGTTCAATGTACCCTTCGGCTCCGCTCAAGGTACGGACGTTGAGCGAAGTCGAAACGCCCGCACCTTTCGGCTCCGCTCAGGGTACGGTTTTCGTTCGTTGAGCGAAGTCGAAACGATATCTTCGGCTACTGTTAAATGTACCCTTCGGCTCCGCTCAGGGTACGGTTTTCGTTCGTTGAGCGTAGTCGAAACGAAAAGGAAGAGCGAAGCCGAAACGCCCGCACCCTTCGGCTCCGCTCAGGGTAAGGTTTTCGTTCGTTGAGCGAAGTCGAAACGAAAAAGAAGAGCGAAGTTGAAACGAAACTTTATAACCAAAGGTTGATTTTTTAAAGTACTTTTGGAGAAAATGAAAAAAGGGTGGATGTACATATTGGAATGTGGAAACGGGGCTTACTATACAGGTAGTACTAATAATCTTGAACTACGTTTGAAACAACACCAGAGTGGTGATGGGGCAAATTTCACTAAAAAACATTTGCCAGTTGAACTTGTTTATTTTGAAGAGTTTCAAAGAATCGACGAAGCATTTTATAGAGAAAAACAAGTACAAGGTTGGAGTAGAAAAAAGAAAGAAGCATTGATAAAAACGAAACCCTTCGGCTCCGCTCAGGGTTCGGACGTTGAGCGAAGTCTAAACGCCCTCAACGCTGAGCTCCACGATTTGGCTGAATGTAAAAATGAAACACATTTTAAAAACAAACCACTCGATTCCACAACTGACATCTGAAACGCACCCTTCGGCTCCGCTCAGGGTTCGGCTTCCGTTCGTTGAGCGAAGCCGAAACGAAAAGGAAGAGCGAAGCCGAAACGCCAGCACCCTTCGGCTCCGCTCAGGGTTCGGCTTTCGTTCGTTGAGCGAAGCCGAAACGAAAAGGAAGAGCGAAGTCGAAACGCCAGCACCCTTCGGCTCCGCTCAGGGTTCGGCT
>CAIQBY010000022.1 GCA_903870175.1 uncultured Bacteroidota bacterium | reverse complement strand
TCTTTATACTTTTTATTAAACGATGCAGCTTGTTTATTTATATTAACACCTTTATAAGTGCCTGTTGCCAGTGTTTCCGCAACATAGTATTTATACGGTATACCGAATGTTTTAAAATAATGACCATAAATCAATGCAGGTATTTTCGACATCGGTTCCAGCTTTTTACCAATCATTTCAATTAGTTCAGCATGAGTTTCAGGTTTGTAGGTAGCATCCATTTCATGATAATAACTCTTGCCTGCCTGTATCGACGGCTTTCCCCAATACACCGCTTCTATGCCCACCGACGAACCAAATGCAAGTATCTTCTCACAATTAAAAAGCAAATCATAAGTACTTATTTTGCTTTTCGAATCAATGATAGTCAGGTTTTTAAAACTAAGTTTTTCAATCGCCTTTGTTTCCGAATTCTCCACATTGGCAAGGTTCGGATGCACACGCAAATAAAAATGAATATCGTCAAACTGCTCACAATCCTTAATAATACGCGGTATTGCTTCCAGCTGAGTAGTATATAAATCATTCTTCCAGTCCGGACCGATGGATGCAAACTCATCTTCCGAAGAATTAAAAATTATCACATTCCGTTTCGTAGCATCCCATCCCTCTGGCAATAAGCCTTTCACCTGCTCATTGGTAAACGAATACCAACCCTGTTCTTTACCCTCAGCACGCTCAGTATAAAATTTTGCCCCTGTTGCTTCCCTTGATTCCAGAGGCGCCTTCGCCCATAAATCATACATCAGCTGCACCGCATTTTTCCTGTCGTGCGACGTAGTATTTTTAAACAGCATATAAAAGTTCTTATTATTTCCCCGCTCATGCACCATGCACTCAACGCCCGCAGCAGCCGCAGCACGCAATATCGGTCGCGCATGCACCAGCCTTCCATTGAAACAATAAATCACATCAGGCTTCAATTCCTTTATATATTCCAATGCCGAAAAATACACCAGCAAAGCCGATTTCATCCCTTCACCAATTTCTTTTCTATGCGCTTCAATATTTATTTTAGGCTCCCTTACCCACGAAATCAGGCTCGAAAGCACCGCACTTCCCACATCAAAATTCTCAACATAAGTGCCTTGCAGCACTTCTGCCGAATCATAATTGAATGAAATTTCCTCCGCTTTCGCCTTCACATTTTCACCTTTATGTATCAGCGGCAAATCAGTAATACTCCCATCCAGCAGCGATTTTCCGCAACTGCTCATATCCCGGCACTGCACACAGCCAGCCAGCGTATGTTCAGTATTTACATCACATATCGGCAGCTCACCCGCACACGTAAAGCGATACACCGCATCCCCCTTATCCAGATGCCCTTGAATAATCTCCAATTCCGTTTCCAGATGTGGCTGCCATGCTGCATGAGTACTGAAAACAAATACTTTCATCTATTAATATTCCATTTATAAAGCGTCGCAAAGGTAACAAAAACCAACAACCAATTCCCCATTCGCATACATCCTCGCCAACCGCTCATTACCAACAACGCTTTAATTTGGGCGAATAAAGTTTCTGCATCTCCGCAAGTTCCTCCCCGCCCACACGCGGTATCTTTTTTATCTTTTATTTTTTCGCTGCGCGGCAATGGCAAAAAAAGGATACTTCACGCGGGTCGGGCGCAGTTGCATGAGTTGAGTCCTTTACGAAAGTTTTAAGTAGTATTTTCAAAAAGAGAAGGATGCCATTAATTATTTATAAAAATGAAGATTCGTTAATTAAAACGCATCCCATACAATCTCCTTCAAATTTCCCCCTCAAACCAATTCTCAGTCTTTATTTCTTCAATATACCCTAAAGCCATCATCGCCTCTTAAATCTCATTTATGGAGGTTTTTCATTTTTTTAGGGCAATTAGTTTCCCAAAAACCGCTTCTTTCCAATATTCAACCGCTTCTTTCCAATTCTCAACCGCTTCTTTTCAATTCTCAACCGCTTCTTTTCAATTCTCAACCGCTTCTTTCCAATTCTCAACCGCTTCTTTCCAATTCCCAACCACTTCTTTCCAATTCTCAACCGCTTCTTTCCAATATTTTTCCGCTTCTTTCCAATATTCGTCACCTTTTTACCAATTTAGCCCAATTTCATTGTAAATCCTTTATAATTTTTCTACAGGAACAAAGAAATTTAAGCAGAAAGAAAGAATCTATCCAACAGGCAGAACCAATGGTCACCCAAATAGATACTATATTTATGTCGTCTTTGGCAGGTTAAAATTACCTTATCCCGAATAAATAATTACCTTTGACCTGCATCAAAAAAATAAACAAACACTGATACCATAGTAGGATTTAATGAAGTCGATTTGCTTTTTTAGTAGCTATTTTCAGGGTGATAAAATTCCGTATTATGTAAAGGTTTATTTGGAGGAATTGGGGAATTATTTTGAGGAAGTAGTATTGCTTACAAATATAAAGGAACTTAACAATTCGGAAAAGGAATACCTCACAAAGCACCACATTCAATCTCGATTATATGATAATGAAGGTATGGATTTTGGGATGTGGCATAAAGCATTAGGTGAATTTAACAAGGATTATGACAGGATTGGGTTGATAAATGATTCGTGTATTTTGTTGAAAAGTCTGCAGCCTTTTTTTGATTGGGTAAATTTGTCTTCGTTGGATTATGCTGGTATGATTACGACCGGGAAGGTGTCGCTGCATATTCAATCTTACTTTTTGGTGGTGAATAAAAATGCGATTGGGCATGTGAGAAAGTTTTTTGAGGTGAACGGAATTAAGAAAACATACAAGGGAATTATTATGAATTATGAAATTGGATTGAGTGAATATTTGCTCGCCAATGGAATGAAAATAGGCGGTTTTTATGATTACAGTGCGCGTAAGGATGTGAATCCGGCGTTTATTCTGGCGGGTGAATTGATTAAAAAAGGCAGTCCGATTATTAAAAAGAAAATACTTTCGCATACGTATTATGTAGGTGATTATTTGACTTGGTTCAGGAATAATTTTATTATTGATCATCGTTATTATGTTGCTTTGATAAAGGATGTGTGCAAAGGAAATTTAATTGTGGATATTGATAAAGTGGTGCTGGAAGTGCAGGGTGGTGCATCGTTGAGTTATATAAGGAAATATAATTTCGGACTGGCGGTGAATAAAATACTTAGTAAAAGTTTTATTTTAAAATTTATATTCCATCAATTAATTCTGTTGAGAAGAAGATTGAGAAGGGAAGAGAAATAAGTGGATTGATGGGAAAGAAAAACATTTTATTTCTGCTGGTAAACTATTTCAATGAAAAGGAAGTGGCGGAATTTGGGACTTCTCAATTAGGTAAATATTTGAAAGGTGATGTTCATATTATTATAACTGACAATGGCAGCAAAGATGCTGAAACATTGAAACAACTGGCTGCCAAGTATGAAAATGTAACTGTGGTGAAACCTGATAAAAACCTTGGTTACTTTGGTGCTGCTAACTTTGGGTTGAGTTGTTACCTGATAAAAAATGATGATTTGCCTGATGCTGTTATTGTATGCAATACGGATATTGAGCTTATAAATACTGATTTTATTGGTGACTTGAATAAGGTGATGAATGAAAAACAATTTGATGTGATGGGACCTGATATTTATTCCACATTTATGAAATATCATCAGAACCCATACATCATAAATAGAATAGGTGCAGAGAAAATGAAGTTGTATAAATTTGTTGCTTCGAATACATTATTTTATTCAATGTTTACGCTGCTTCATTTGATAAAAGGTAAATTATTTAAATCAAATACAAAAAGTAAAGTGGATAAACCGTTGGATACATACGCTGTTCATGGGTCGTTTATGATATTTAATAAATCGTATTTTGATAATGGAGGGATATTAAATTATCCTTCGTTTTTATTTGGGGAAGAATTATTTGTGGCTGAATTAGGATTAAAATTAGGGTTAAAAACAGTGTATGAACCGTCGTTGATTGTAAATCATTTTCAGAATTCGACAACAGGAATATTCAAGACGGCTAAATCTGTAAAGTTTTTGCATGAATCATATTCCTATTTATTAAAAACATTTTTTGCTTCGGAAGATAAATAAATGAGCGCTCAACCATTGATAACAGTGTTATGTCCTGCATATAATGAAGCAAATTATATTGAGAATGTATTGCATTTTTATGTTGAAGCATTGCCGGCAGATAAGGAATTATTTATTATTGACGGTGGCTCTACAGATGGTACAATTGCGATAATTGAGAAGTGGGCAGCGAAAGATAAGTCCATTCATTTGCTTAATAATCAGCATAAGTATGTGCCTCAGGCATTGAATATAGGATTGAAAGCATCGACAGGGAAAATTGTTGTAAGGCTTGATGCGCATACCGTTTACGCAAAAGATTATTTCGAAAAGATTATTGAAACATTTAAAAATACGGGAGCGGATATTGTTGGCGGCCCGATGAATCCGGTTGGTGAAACGGTAATTCAGAAAGCAATTGCTTATGCAACTTCCGGCTGGTTCGGGATTGGCAATAGTAAATTCCATGATGTAAATTACAGCGGTTATGTGGATAGTGTATATTTAGGGGCTTGGAGGCGGGAGATATTTAATGATGTTGGGTATTTTGATGAGCAGATGATGCGGAATCAGGATGATGAATTTCATTATCGTGCGAAGAGTAAAGGCAAAACTATTTATTTAAATTCGGAAATTAAATCAACTTATTTCCCTCGTTCTTCTTATGGTAAATTGTTTAAACAGTATTTTCAATATGGCTTGTATAAGCCGCTGGTGGTGAAGAAGATTAAATCGGAAGTAAAAGTGAGGCATTTAATTCCCTTGTTTTTTGTTTTATACATTTTCAGCTTAACGGCGGCATTTAAATTTCCTATTCTTATTTTGCCATTGTTGTTATATTTGTTGATTGATATGTATAGCGCATTTATTAATAATCAAACAGTGGCAGTGAAAGTAGCTTCGGTGTTGGTATATCCTACATTGCACTTTTCATACGGACTGGGATTTTTATTAGGATTATTTAAACAACCAAAGAAATAAGAATGAATTTAGATAGACAAACTATACATCAAAAGTTGCATGTTATTCTGTCTTTGTGCATTGCTTTCTTTTTGCCTATTGCCCGTCTTGTGCCCATCTTTATTGCTTTGATGCTTTTGAATTGGCTTGTTGAAGGCAACTTTAAAAATAAATTTCAGGCAATAATAAGAAACAAATATGCTTTATTGTTTATTGCTTTTTATCTGGTGCATTTAGTTGGTTTGACTTATACTAATAATATTAATTCAGGCTCATTTGATTTGCAGGTGAAGTTTTCATTGATTGTTTTTCCATTGATTTTATCAAGCAAACCATTTAGTGTAAAAGAAAAAACGAATATCTTTTATGCTTTGATAGCAGGATGTATAGCATCAATGATTATAATGTTTGCAAGAGCAACGTATCTTTATTTTTCAATAGGTGAAAATGATTTCTTTTATGAAAACCTTTCATCTTATTTGATACACCCAAGTTATTTTTCAATGTATTTGAATTTTGCAATTGCATGGCTTACTATAAATGTTTCTTTAAATAACTTTGAAGGGAAACGTTTTTCGAATGGAATTGCAGTGCTTATAATCGTTTTGTTTTCAGGAATGATATTAATGTTGTCTTCCAAGTTAGGTATTATTACTATGGTTTTGCTCTATGTTGGATTAATTATTTATTATATTATTCACAAACGAAAATATATTATTGGCTTGGTAGGACTTGGAATAATTGCTATCTCCATTTTTGTTGTGATGAATTATGTACCTGCAATTTCGGATAGAATTAACAGGGCATTAGATGCTGTAACAAATGCTAATCCTAATGAAACCGAAGTGGAGAGTACAGCAGTAAGATTATTGGTTTGGAAGGCTGCAACACAGGTAATTTCTGATAATTTAATTATCGGGACAGGAACCGGTGATGCAAAAGATGAATTGATGGCAGAATATAAAAGTCGAGGAATGACGGGAGCACTAGCCCATGAATTGAATGCGCATAATGAATTTCTGCAGGTGTTTGTTTCCCTAGGAATAATTGGTTTTGTGCTGTTATTAGGCAATTTATATTTCCCTTTATTTTTTGCATTTAAAGAAGGCAATATCATTTTTCTTCTCTTTCTTCTTATTGTTTCTTTAAACTTTCTTACAGAATCAATGTTTGAAACGCAGGCAGGAGTTATGTTTTATGCGTTCTTTAATTCATTGCTTTGTTTTCATAAATCACGCAAATCAAATTCTTAACTTAATATGATGATACCATTTTCACCACCACGAATTGACCAGAAAATAATTGATGAAGTAACTAAAGTCCTTAAATCAGGCTGGATTACAACTGGTCCGCAAACAAAATTATTTGAAAAGGAACTGACTAAATATTGCGGCAATAAAGCTACTTTATGTTTGAATAGCGCTACCGCAGGGCTTGAAATTATGTTGCGCTGGTACGGAGTGAAAGAAGGGGACGAAGTGATTTTGCCGGCTTATACTTATTCGGCAACAGCAAATGTAGTGATGCATTGTGGAGCTACGCCAGTATTTGTTGATGTTAATGCAAATGATTTTAATATTTCTTTGGTGAATATTGAAAAAGCAATTACATCAAAAACAAAAGTAATTATGCCTGTTGATTTTGCAGGTTATCCATGCGATTACGATTCGATAAATGCTTTGGTAGTTAAGCATAAAGATAAATTTAAACCGGATACGGAAGAGCAGAAAACGCTTGGAAGGATTTTAATTCTTTCCGATTCAGCTCACTCAATTGGTGCATGGTATAAGGGTAAACGGGCAGGTTCGTTAACTGATGTTTCTGTGTTTTCTTTTCATGCGGTAAAGAATTTAACTACTGCAGAAGGAGGCTCTATTGCATTAAATCTTCCTGCTCCTTTTGATAATGAAGC
>CAIQBY010000021.1 GCA_903870175.1 uncultured Bacteroidota bacterium | reverse complement strand
ATTGTTTTATTGAAACAGACGCCTTTCCTTTGCTGTGTTCAAAGAGAAGGCTAAATAATTAACCGATATTATTTAATAATTAATTGTAAAAACTCAGTAAATTACTGAGAACTAAAATCAGTAAATTGCTGAGATAAAATCAGTAAATTGCTAATTGTTTTAACAAAAGTTAATGGTTTACTTTGTCCCGTCCAATAATTAAAGAATATACTTAATTAAATGAAAAAATTAATACTGCTGTTTTATTCTGTTTTTGAAGTTGCGATTGTAACTAAAAAGAAACTCCTAAAACACTTCGACTTTAAATTAACAACTTCTAATACTATCTTATTATATAATTTAAAAGATTCGAGCTTGTTAAAAGAAGAAACTTTTAATTTAATTATTCCTTCTGAACATACTCTATTAACAGTTCATACAAAGAAGAGGCAAAAGAAAAAGCCTTAGCCATGCTCCTAGTATAGTAGCGATATACTAATTGTAATTGCATGGCACCTCAGTATTTAATACCACTATTCTTTAAAGAATATGTATTTTTATAAAAAATTTAATAATAAATATCATGAAAAATATCTTAATTGTTTTGTTGGCACTTGTAGCTTTTACTTTTTCAAAAGCACAAACCAACCTTGTTCCTAATCCTTCGTTTGAGTTATATGATACATGTCCGAATTATATAAGTGAAATTAATAGAGCCACTGGTTGGTATTCTGCATTGGTAACACCTGACTACTATAATTCTTGTGCGGATTCTGCTTCAGGAGTTTCAGTACCAGTAAATTTTGTAGGCAATAGAACTCCTGCATCTGGTAATGCTTATGCAGGGTTTCTTGCAAGAGAAGCTGAAACAAATGGCGACAAAGAAGCAATAGGAGCGCAGTTAATTACTCCTCTACAAATTGGAGTGAGATACTTTGGCAGTTTCAAAGTCTCATCAGCCGGAAAACTCCATTATCATGATTGGTGTGGTATAAATAAACTTGGGATTCTTTTTTCAACTTCACCTTACGATAGTGCAAGACCTGCACCTACATGTAGTAATTGCGCTCAAATATGTAGCGATTCAATTATTACGGATACTCTTAACTGGACACGTCTAACAGGTTCTTTTGTTTCAGATTCCAATTATTCCTATATTAGTGTTGGTAGATTTAATCTTAATTCTTTAACAGATTCTATTGAGTTAGTTGGGACTGGATGTGATGTATATTACTATATTGATGATATATGTATATCAACTGATTCTGCATATGCTTATAGTTATACTTATGAAGGAATAAATATTTTAAGTAAAGATGAAACAATAACTATTTATCCTAATCCCGTTAGGGACTTTGTTACAATAAAGAATATAGGAGGAACAATTACTGAAATAAGAATTTTTAATATGTTGGGGGAACTTGTGAAAAGTTATGCTATAAGCAACACTGAGGCATATACAATAAATTTAAATGGTCTAACACAAGGCATCTATAATTTGATTGCTTATACAAAAAATAAAAATCAAATAAATAATAAATTAATTAAACAATAAAAATAAAACAAATGAAAAAATTAGTACAAATTATGATAATATGCTTTTTGTCATTCTTATTTATAACAAGCACAAATGCGCAGCCAACTACAATACCATTAGGACTTCCTGGATTTGGACCTGTTGGAATTGGAACAATAACACCATTGACTTTCAGCCCTACTTGTCTTCTTTCAATAGAGGGAGGAGATTTAAACATAGGTAATCCTACGTTTCCCAATAAAGGTTATAGAATATTTGATAATATTACTAGTGCCAGTAATTATGTTCTATGGCACAACGGAAACTCGCAAAATATATTTGTCGGAGTCGGCGCCGGTGGAGCCGGCGGAGCGGGCAATTTCAGCACTTTTGTGGGAAGTAGTGCTGGCGCTGCTTCAACTGCTTTTGCATCTGAAAATACTTTCGTAGGTTTCAGTGCAGGATTGGTGAATACTTCAGGCACTTATAATACTTTTATTGGGTCGAGAGCCGGATTTAACAACCTTGCGAACTCCAATACTTTTGTTGGAACCAATTCCGGTTGGACAAACGTATTAGGAATGGATAACACCTTTTTAGGGATTAACACGGGATTTACAAATAATGAAGGGTCATCAAATGTATTCGTTGGCGAAAATAGCGGATTTAGTAATGTTCAAGGCAATTACAATACTTTTACAGGAACTTCATCGGGAAATCTCAATAATAATGGTACATTTAACGTTTATTCTGGTTATTTTGCAGGGTATAAAAATAAAGATGGAAATAACAATACATTCAGTGGAAGTTTTGCAGGAGAAAATAATATAAATGATAACAATGTATTTATTGGATTTGCTGCTGGTAAAGTAAATGTTAGAGGCATCACAAATACATGTTTGGGGTATCAGGCAGATTTGCTCTATCCTGGCCTTAAAGATGCATCGGCTATAGGAACTAATGCAATAGTAACTACAAGTGAGACCATGATACTTGGTGACAACATACCTGTAGGTGCTGGTTTGTCAGGCAACACTATCGGTCCGGGTCAGCAACCGACATCGGGAAATACTATGCTGGAAATAAAATCTCCGGCTGGAAATAATCCAGGTACACCAGATCCCAATGACCTTGGAGGATGTGCCACAGGTTTAAGTGGTTTGCAGTTTCGCGATTTGAATTCAGGTTCAACACCATGGTGTGCGAATCCTGGTAGTGGTGTGCTTTCTGTTGATAAATATGGAAACGTAATAATGGTGCCTGATGGCGGAGGTGGTGCAGGTGGCGGCATTTGCGGTTCTTCACCTATTGGTTTGCCATCTGGAGGTTGGGAAATACCTTTAAATAATCAAAATTATGTTTTTACCAATAATGGTGCAATTACTGGTGGAGCTGTTGGAATTGGTAATATTACAGGCTGTTCGCCAAGTGCTGTTTTAGATGTAGAAAATGATCCTACTATTAGTGGATTATTGACTGCAGGTTTGTTTAATAATACTGGAACTACATCAACAGGAAATACTTTTACCTTGAACGGGAATGATGATCTTACGGGATCTAGTTGGAATTCAGGAGGTGTTTTTGAGGCTTCAAATGCATCATCTATTAATTCTGGTGCAGTCGGAATTTCAAATACAGCAACAGGATCCATCAATGCAGGGATATGGGGTATGGCTGATGGCGGCTCTTCAGCCAATGTAGGGGTAGCTGGATGGGCAGACGGCAGTGCAGGTCCTGTGAATTATGGCGGGTTCTTTACTGCGAGTGGAAATGTTACCAATCCTTTAGGAATTAACTATGGAGTTTATTCTCAAGTTCAATCATCTATGGCTTCACCAACAGGTGCGCCACAAAATTTCGGTGTATTTTCAATTGTTAATGACGGAACCAATGTCATGGGTTGGCAAGCTGGTTCTGGCTATCCACAGGGCACAGACATAGCAATTTATGGTAATTGTACATCATCCGCTGTTTATCATCCTGGACCATCAGCGGCAACCAGTTATTGGGCACCTGGAAAAGGCTGGGCTGGTTATTTCGATGGCGATGTAAATGTTAATGGACTTTGTTTTAATACTAACACTGCATGGACTGTATCTGATCAGCAGTTTAAGACACATATTGATAGTATTCAAAATGCACTTTCAATAATTAAAAAATTGAAACCAACAACTTATTATTTAGATTCTATTAATCCTTATGGTTTGAATTTTTCCAGTAAAAAACAATATGGTTTTATAGCTCAGGATGTTCAAAGAGTTTTACCTGATTTAGTAACAGCAGCACACAAACCTGCAACCATTGATTCGTTAGGTAACCAAAAAACTCAAGCAGTCGATTATGTCGCTTTAAACTATACCGAATTTATACCTCTATTAATGCGTGGCATACAAGAACAAAGTAAAACTATTGATAGTTTGAAAACAAAAACTACAAATCAGGATTCTATTAATAAATCATTGCAGAATCAGATAAATGCTTTGTCGGATATGATTAACGCATGCTGCAGTAGCCACCGTACTACACAAAACAATAATACATCTACTCCGACCATTGGTAATTCTATTTCATCAATGGATGTTAAATTATCAGATGTACAGGCAATTGTTCTTGATCAAAATGTACCTAATCCGTTTGCAGAACAAACAACAATCAATTATTTTTTAACTGATGATGTAAATAAAGCACAAATGCTATTTTATAATGCAAGTGGCACACTTATAAAATCAGTTGAACTAACACAAAGAGGACAAGGGCAGTTAAATGTATTTGCTCAGGATTTAACTAATGGATTATATAGCTATACTCTTGTGGTAGATGGACAAATATTTGCAACAAAAAAGATGGTGAAGCAATAAAAGAAATCTAATATCTAAATACTAAAAAGCCCTTTACAGAAATGTAAGGGGCTTTTTTATTTTAAAATAAGAGAGAAGGAAAAGCCGTATCTTTGTAAAAAAATAAGCAATGGGTTTAACATATTCAAAAATTAAATTAAGCAATCCTCGCAATACGTCTCTGTTGCCTGTCGAAATAAATGCTTTGGTTGACACAGGTGCATTAATGCTTTGTATTCCTCAATCTGTTGCTTTTCAGTTGGAACTCGAAGAAGTAGATAAACGTCCGGTAACTATAGCTGATGGAAGTTCACACATTGTTCCTTATGTAGGTCCGATTAGAATAGATTTTGAAAATCGTTTTTGTTTTGTTGGTGCCTTGGTAATTGGTGATGAAACTTTGTTGGGTGCTGTACCAATGGAAGATATGGATTTAATTGTTCACCCTGCTACTCAAAAGTTGATGCCTAATCCAATGCATCCCAATAAACCAAGTTATACAATAAAATAATTGTTCGGAATCCTTTTACCTCCGAAACAACAATTTCCTTTAGCGAACCACAAAAAAACACAACCAAAAAATAATGGATGTGCTAGGCAAGGAAATAAAAACAGTAGTGTTTTCGGGTAATAATTTAATACTGGAAAAAGGAGAGATGCAAAGCGGAATTTATTTTGTACAGATAACAGATGCCAATAAAAATGTGGTGAATAAGAAAGTGGTGGTGGAGTAAATACAGATAACTATTAAAACGAATTTACGAATCTATATAAGTGCAGATAACTAATGGTTACTAATTTACTAATCCAGATACATCGCGATTCGTAAATTCGTAAGATTAGTTATCCATATTAAATGTTATCCGAACAAAAAAAGCTCTTTACATAAATATAATGACTTTTCTTATTGATAAAAATGCCTCCTCCTTTCCATTAAATAAAATTTATTTTCAACAGATTGTTGTTTATATAAATAAATTTTCTACTTTTGCGCTCCCCAATAAAAAGGGGAAAGCAAATTTAGCTTCAAGAATAATACTGAAGAGTAGGCTGTGAAAGGCTAAAAGAGTTGATTTTGCTGAGAGATTTAAAGAATAACTATACAGGTTAAGTAACCTGTGAAAATAAAAAAACTAAAATGGCATTAAAAAAATTAAGACCCCTTACCCCGGGGCAGCGTTTTAAATTAGTAAGTGATAACGCTGACATCACACATGGCAAACCTGAAAAAAGTTTGTTGGTTCCGGTAAAAAAATCAGGAGGGCGTGATAATACAGGTAAAATGACAATGCGCTACATTGGCGGCGGTCATAAACAACAATACCGTATTATAGATTTCAAAAGAGATAAAGCAGGAGTTCCTGCAACAGTAAAAACTATTGAGTATGATCCAAATCGTACGGCGCGTATTGCTTTGGTGCATTATGCAGATGGTGAAAAAAGATATATAGTTGCTCCTGCAGGATTACAGGTAGGTGCAAAAATTATGTCGGGTAAAGATGCTACACCGGAAATAGGTAATGCAATGTATTTATCTGATATTCCATTGGGAACAACTATTCACAATATTGAATTACGCCCGGGACAAGGAGCTATAATGGCTCGCAGTGCTGGCTCGTCAGCTCAATTGAGTGCAAGAGATGGTAAATATGCAGTGGTTAAAATGCCATCGGGAGAAACCCGTATGGTTTTGATTACCTGTATGGCTACTATTGGTTCGGTATCCAATGCTGATCATAATTTGGAAATCAGTGGTAAAGCAGGCCGTACAAGATGGCAAGGTCGCAGACCTAGAACTCGTCCGGTAGCGATGAATCCTGTGGATCATCCTATGGGTGGAGGTGAAGGCAGAGCTTCAGGAGGTCACCCACGTTCACGTAAAGGATTACCTTCTAAAGGTTATAAAACACGTTATCCGAAGAAAGCTTCGAATAAATATATCATCGAAAGAAGAAAAAAATAAGTAAATAATTAAATAGTTTAATGGCTCTTTTGAAAGAAAGAGTTTCACAACACAAAAAATAAATAAATGGCACGTTCGTTAAAAAAAGGTCCTTTCATCGATTGGAAATTAGAAAAGAAGTTGATGGCAGTACAGGCATCAGGTAAAAAAACAGTAATCAAAACCTGGTCGCGCAGATCAATGATTTCTCCGGATTTCGTAGGTTTGACAGTAGCGGTACATAATGGAAATAAATTTATCCCTGTATATGTTACAGAAAATATGGTAGGTCATAAATTCGGTGAGTTTGCTCCGACAAGAACGTTCAGAGGACATTCAGGAAACAGAGATAAAGCATCTTAGGAATTTGGGATTTAGGATTTAGGATTTATGTAACCTAACCTGAAATCTAAAAAATAAAAATAGTAAGTATAAGGTAAATAATAAATAATAAAGGAAATTTGAGAGTGGTTAATCCTAAATCAAAAATCCGAAATCCGAAATAAAAAATGGGAGTTAGAAAACAAAAAACAGCGGACGCACGCAAAGAGGCAAACAAAAGCAGATATTTTGCTGTATTGAAAAATTGCCCTACATCTCCACGAAAAATGAGATTGCTGGCTGACTTAATAAGAGGTAAAGAAGTATTTACTGCATTGAATATATTAAAATTCAACCCTAAAGAAGCTTCGGGAAGATTAGAAAAATTGCTTACATCAGCAATTGCTAATTTCGAAGCTAAAACAGGAGAACGTTCTGAAAATAGTAATTTGATAGTGAAAGAGATTTTTGTTGACAGCGCTCTTCAAATGAAACGTTTGAGAACAGCTCCTCAAGGGCGTGCTCACAGAATCAGAAAACGTTCGAATCATGTGACGATAGTAGTTGACAGTAAAAAGGAGGCAACAACTGCTCCTGCTGCTGAAGAAAATAATCAAGAAGAAACAACAAATTAAAATAATATAAAAATTAAATGGGACAAAAAGCAAATCCAATAGGCTTACGTTTAGGAATCATTAAAGGATGGGATTCTAACTGGTATGGCGGGAAAAATTTCTCTGACAAATTAGTAGAAGACTTCAAAATAAGAACGTATCTTAAGGCACGTTTGGCAAAGGCGAGTATCTCTAAGATAGTAATAGAACGCACTGTTAAGATAATAACTGTAACAATTAATACTTCCCGTCCCGGAATAATTATTGGTAAACAAGGCTCCGAAGTAGATAAAATTAAAGAGGAGTTGAAAAAAATTACTAAAAAAGATATTCAAATAAATATTTTTGAAATAAAAAGACCTGAATTGGATGCTAGATTAGTAGCTGATAGTATTGCTCGCCAAATAGAAGGACGTATTTCTTTCCGTAGGGCAATGAAAATGACAGTTGCATCGACAATGCGAATGGGTGCAGAAGGAATCAAAGTAAAATGTTCAGGTCGTTTGGCCGGAGCAGAGATGGCACGTGTTGAAGGATACAAAGAAGGACGTACTCCATTGCATACTTTGCGTGCAGATATTGATTATGCTTTAGCGGAAGCACATACTACTTATGGTCGTATTGGCGTGAAAGTATGGATTTGCAAAGGTGAGGTATATGGCAAACGTGATTTATCCCCTAACATTGGCAGTTCTACTGCAGGACCTAAAGATGATAAACGTGGTTTTGGAGCAAAAGGCGGAGATAGAGGCGATAGGAAGTTTGATAAGAGAGGTGCAGGTGGACCAAGAGGTGGCGGAGATAGAAGAGATAACCGTAAATAGAAATTACGAATTAAAAATTACGAATTAAGAATTTCATTAAAATAAAAAAGAAATACAATGTTACAGCCTAAAAGAACGAAGTTTAGAAAGATGCACAAAATGAAGATGAAAGGAAACGCTAAACGTGGCGACCAACTTTCTTTCGGTTCATTTGGATTGAAAGCTACAGAGGGAGCTTGGGTTACAGCTCGCCAGTTGGAAGCTGCCCGTGTTGCAGTTACTCGTTTTATGAAACGTGAAGGTCAGATATGGATTTGTGTTTTCCCTGATAAGCCGATTACTAAAAAGCCTGCAGAGGTGCGTATGGGTAAAGGAAAAGGCAGTCCTGAATATTGGGTTGCTGTGGTGAAACCGGGACGTATAATGTTTGAAGCAGAAGGTGTGCCTATTGAGGTGGCAAAAGAAGCTTTGCGCTTAGCTGCTCAGAAATTGCCTGTAACAACTAAATTTGTTGTCAGAAGAGATTATTCTGCGGAAGTATAAAGTTGATTTGAAAGGTTAAAATAAATAGTTTTCATTTAATTGTCAAAAAATGTCCCGAAGAAATTCGGGATTTTTTTATGTTTAATTTTTGGGAAATTACTATTTATGGGATATTATACTTTTTTTATTTCCAGATACTAAAATTGAGTTTGAATTTTTTTTCCTGAAGACAAGCGCGCCAATCAATAAACAGAAGACCGGCGATAAGCAAAAGACCAACAATCAAACCGGTAATTGATTTCCAGGAAATGGCACCAGAAAGAATATAAGGTGTGTTTTCTGCTGCATATTTTCCCATAAGTACAGCAATTGTATCACTTATAAATTTGCCAATAAAAAAGGCCGGGATAATTAGGTAAGGTCTCATTTTAGCCATCCCGCCAGCAATAAATAATGGAGTTGTAGGTAGAGGCAATAATGAATAAGTAAGTATTGCCACCTGACTTTTCCATCCTTTTTCTTTAAGCTTCTTCCCAAGAAACTGAACGTCTTCATTTTTCGACGGTTTAAAAATACGTCCTGCAATTTTAGGAATATATAAAGTGAGTATGTAACGACCTAAAATAGATCCAGCCACTCCCAAAATAATGACTATCCAAACATTCAAATCAAATTCAATTTGAAGAAAAACCATTACCACAAATGCAGGAGGCAGCGGCAAAGGAACAATATCAACAACCATCGAAGAAAAAAAAAACAAGAAAATATTTAAACCAGAGGTACATATCTTTCGCTAACTCATATTTTTCCATTGAAGAAAATTGATTTTACAAAAGTTGGAATAATATTTTAATAATCAAGCGGTTTAAGTAAACGAATTTAAAGGTTGAATAAATTTACTGAAAAACTAGGTTTTAAAACACCTTTTAAGCATAATAAACCTATTACGATTTGCAATAATAAAGAATCCTAAAAAAGATATAACTTATCATTAATCCTTTAATACATAAATAAATTCCCAAAAGGAATTATTCAGTAATAATAAATGCTTCAGGATATAATCGTTTCCATAAAACAAATGATGATAATTTGTTTATTGTAACTACTGTTTTGTAATCAAGTCTGACTTTAATTTTTTTTAGTAAGTTGACTTTTTGTGCCGGAATTAATTTTTTACTGCTCATTTTTATTTTGTTTTATGTAACATTAAGCGTTAACCTAGGTTACTGATTATTTTATGAGACAAAGGTATCGTATGATTTGAGAAATAGAGTTGTACAATTAGTGATATTCGTTACATATTTATGTGATTTTAATCACCATAGCAACGCTTTAATCGGGAAAAAATTACCTTTAAAATGATTCTAATCGTCTATATTATCAAGCAGAAACGACGCTTCTTCCGTTTTAACTGAATAAGAAACCAAATTATTTATGGTATAGATTTCTTCAACTGTCAAATATCGCCATTTGCCATTTGCAATTCCATCCAATTGAATATTCATAATTCTTGTGCGTTTAAGGTTCTCAACCTTATAATCCAGTACTTCGCACATTCTTCTTATCTGTCGGTTCAATCCTTGCGTCAATATTATTCTGAATTTATATTTAGCAATCTGTACTACAAAACATTTCTGTGTAGTGGTTTCTAAGATTGGAACCCCATTTGACATTTTAAAAATAAATTCATTGGTTATTGGCTTGTTAACCTTTACAATATATTCTTTTTCATGCTTATTTCCAGCTCTCAGTATCTTATTAACTATATCGCCATCATCTGTCAAAAATATTAAACCTTCAGAAGGTTTGTCTAATCTTCCAATTGGGAATATTCTTTTCGGATAATTAATAAAATCAATAATATTGTCTTTATCTTTCAAATCGGTAGTACAAGTAATTCCCTGAGGCTTATTAAAAGCTATATAGATAAAATTTTCTTTTTGTTTAATTGGTTTGCCATCAATTTCAACAACATCTCCAACATTAACTTTTGTGCCTATTTCAGGTGAAACACCATTTATTGTTACTCTTCCCTGTTCAATAAGTTTATCAGCTTCTCTTCTCGAACAGAACCCGGATTCACTTATAAACTTGTTTATTCTTGTTTGCATCGTTTCAAAACTACTAAATATTATTTTAGTACAAAGGTTTGTTTTAAATTGTAAAATTTAGTTGTAAAATTTTAGACTTGATTTAATTTTACTCTTAGTAATTATCTCGACTGATAATTTTAGTTAGTTTTGCAAAAAGGTTATAATAAATTGAACTTAAAGAAAGATAATAAATACAGTTTGCCTGTTCTCTTGTATCATAGGATTGTAAACAAGCAGTCGGTGATAGGGAAGCATAAAATATATGTAAAGGAAAAAGATTTTGAAAATCAGCTTTTGTATCTGAAAAATAATGGATACGAAACAATAACTTTTTATGATTTGCAGAAAAACCCATCTGTTGATTTAACTAAAAAAGTAATTATTACTTTTGATGACGGTTATGAAGATAACTATAGATTGTTGTTTCCGTTGCTTAAAAAATATAATTTTAAAGCAGTGATTTATCTGGTAACTAAAATAAATTTTAATGCCTGGGGAGTCCGTGAAGGTGAGCCACGAGTGAACATGATGACAGATGTTCAGAAAAAAGAAATGAGCGATTATGGAATTGAAATGGGTGGGCATACTCAAACTCATTTGGATTTATCTAAATGTTCTGAATCGGAAAAAATAAAAGAAATAAAAGGTTGTAAAGAGGATGTAGAAAAGTTGACAAATAAAACAGCAGTAAGTTTTGCTTATCCTTTTGGAGGAATAAATGAGGAAGTTAAAAGGATAACAAAGGAAGCGGGATACACGTTTGCAGTATCAACAAATACAGGTCCGAAAGAATTCGGACTTGATAATTTTCAAATTAGAAGAATAGAAATAACGCCTAAAACTTCGTTAAGGAGTTTTAAAAATAAAGTAAGCGGATATTATTTTTATCCTTCATTTATTAAGTCTTTTTTTACAGGTAAACAAACAAAATAATAGTAAGTATGGAAATGGAATTAGCAGCAGGAACAAGAATAGACCATGAAAAGTATGGAGAAGGAATTATTAGTAATGTAAGCATTGCGGGCTATGAAGTATTCTTTGCACGAGGAGGAAAGATGGAACTATCGAGATCGAATAAAGATTTTGAAGTGCTCGAAGCAGTTGAATCTTCTGATGATTCACCAAAGGTAAGTATTGCGGATTTAGAAAAGGTTTTTAATAATTTACTTGAACAAACCGGGGCAATACCTGAACCTGTTGATTTCGCTGATAAATGGTTAGGAGGAACATTGGTATTAAAACCACACCACGAAAAATTAAAACCACATGAAATGCCAATAGATGGTTTTTTTCATAAAGTAGTAATGGTTCGTGACAGGCTAAGAGTATTGGAGCAAAACATAAATAGTCATCCAAAACTTTCTGATGAGGATAAAGTAAATATTCAGCAATATATTACCAGAATATATGGCAGCCTGACTAGTTTCAATGTTATTTTTAAAAACAAGGAAGACCATTTTGTGGGGACCGGTAAATAAACGAATGAACTCATAAAAAATGAAAGTATCAGGGTTTTCTTTTATTAAAAATGCAGTGAAATTTGATTATCCTGTAATAGAAGCAATAACTTCTATTCTGCCTGTCTGTGACGAGTTTGTAATTGCAGTGGGCAAATCGGATGACGATACATTGAATTATATTAAGTCGATTAATTCACCGAAGATAAAAATAATCGAAACCGTTTGGGATGAAAGTTTACGGGAAGGAGGGAGAGTTCTTGCGGATGAAACAAACAAAGCATTGAAGGCTGTTGCGAAGGATTCCGACTGGTGTTTTTATATTCAGGGAGATGAAGTAATTCACGAAAAATATCTTGACAATATTAAGACGGCAATGTTAAAATATAAGGACGATTTGAAAGTAGATGGTTTATTATTTGATCATCTTAACTTCTTTGGTTCGTATGATTACATAGCCGATTCGCGGCGTTGGAACAAAAAAGAAATTCGTGTTATAAGAAACAACAGAGGATTTTATTCTTATAAAGATGCAATGAGTTTCAGAAAAGGGAATGATATTAAATTGGATGTGGTATATGTGGATGCATGTATTTATCACTATGGATGGGTGAAACAGCCGGAAGCAATGGCGAAAAAACAATTGGAATTTCATAAACTTTGGCATGATGATAAATGGGTGGAAGAAAATGTGCCGAAGGTGGATGAGTTTGATTACTCAAATATTGAATCGGTAGCAAGATTCAAAGATACACATCCTAAAGTGATGGAACAACGACTGAAACGGCTGAACTGGGAATTTTCTTTTGACCCGACAAGAAGTTCGACCCCTTCATTACGAAGAAGAATTCTTGAAGTTATCTACAAAAAAACCGGTTGGCATATTGGAGAATTTAAGAATTATAATTTAATTAAAAGATAGAACTAAGCTGTGTTTAACAAGAGAAAAAAAACAGCTATAAGAAACCAGGAAAATTTATGGAATTAAAATGATATTTACTCTCCTGTTTTTCTCCTGACCAAGTTTTGTGGCATTAGACGCAATAGGTAAAGAACTTCCATAACCTTCAATTTTAATTGGAGTAGTTAAAATTAGACCCTTTATATTTATTTTAAAATAATCTGCAACCGCCTGTGCCCTTCTTTTAGAAAGGATTTTATTATAACTTTCATTTCCTGTGTTGTCCGAATTTCCCTCAATAACAATTTGTGATGGGTTTTGAATTTTTATTTGTTCAATGACTTTATTCAATTCTTTTTTAGCGTTCGGAGCTAACGTGTAATCATTTACCTGAAATAATACTGTGTTATTTAGAGTAATTTGTTGTCCTGAACCAATGGCTGCAACTGCATCTATATCCGCTCCAGGCCAATCGCCTTTACAATCGGATTTTAAATCAGTGAGTCTAACATAATGGAATACTTCTCCTTCTTTTACCGAATCTCCTATATCAACAGAGGCTGTGCCGCCTGCAATTTTTCCAACAGTAATCCATTTCATTCCATCTTTTGAAATTTCAAGTTTAGTTGCTTCAATATATTTACCTTGTTCAAATACAAAAAGATCCGGTCCGGGAATATTTACCAAAGCATTGTCTGTAAACAATAATGTAAGGGAACCTCCGCAGCCAAGAGAAACGAAGTTGCTTGCAAAACCTTTATAATCAGGAGGTCCTAATGCCTGTGTGGAATCGCAAGCAGATTCGATTGCATGAGGATTTCCTCGTTTAAATTCAACTACTTCATCCGCAAATGAAATGTCTCCCATCGGTAATACTATTTTTCCACCATGTCCGTCGTTATATTCTTTTCTTTGATTTTGGGCAATAGTAGAACTGAAAGAAACAATTGAAAAAATAAGGAGAATTAAGTAAAGATTATGTTTCAACACAAATAAGTTTTAAAATGACTAAAATAGAAGTTTAATAATTTGTTTTCAAAATGAAATTTGGTTTAGCAAAGGTAGTTTTAATTTCCTTTCTTTTGAATATTTATTTTGAGGGAACTTATTAAGTGGTTGATTTAATGAATTAGTTGTTATTCAGAACCGAATGATAAAACAATTATCATTTAAGTATCCGTTATCATTTAAAGATGAATTTGTGTTAGTATATCCTTTAAAAGGTTGCTGAAATAACAAGGTATACAAAGAGTTAATTCTATCAAGAAACATTTGATTAGCATTTTAAGAAATCATTTGTTTAATTTTATGATTGAAAAATCTGACATAGAATTAAAGCTATTTTTTATAACAACTTACAAAGTATTATTATTATTATTTCAAACTTTTATTATTCGAATATATAAAAACAAAAAAAATAGTACCTTTATGCTTCAATTTAATTTAAAATGTCAGGTTTAGAACATAAAGAAACTGTTAAACAACTATTTTCAAAGTATCTGGAGAAACACAGTCATCGAAAAACTCCTGAACGTTTCGCGATATTAAATGAAATTTATTCTCAAGCTGGGCATTTTGATATTGAATCGTTGTATGTTCAAATGAAAAATAAAAAATACAGGGTAAGTCGCGCAACCCTTTATAATACTATTGAATTGCTACTGGATAGTAATTTAGTAACAAAGCATCAGTTCGGGAAAAATCTGGCTCAATTTGAAAAATCTCATGAGTTTAAACAGCATGATCATTTAATTTGTCAGGATTGTGAAAAGGTATTTGAATTTTGTGATCCCAGAATTCATCAAATTGAAAAAACTGCAAGTTCAATTTTGGGATTTGAAGTTAGTCATCATTCTCTGAATTTATATGGTAAGTGTAATAAACTTGCCAATGGCGGTACTTGTGAACATAAAAATAGAAAATCTACTAAATAAAAATACATGATATTTCAATACAAATCAAAAGAACAAGGGAGTGTGCAAGTGTTTCATCTTTTTGGTGAATTAATCGATAGGGAGCAACCGAAATCAATGATAGATGAAATAGTGAAAATTATTTCTGAAGGTAAAATCTTGATTTTGCTTGATCTCGAAGAACTAAAGTATATTAACAGCAGTGGGCTTAATATTCTAATAAACATTTTAACAAAATCACGAAAAGCCGGTGGCGATGTTGCAATTTGCAATGTAAATGAAAAAAATAAGGAACTATTACTTATCACCAAATTAGACAGCATTTTTAATGTTTGCAAAAATGTAGAAGAAGGAATTGCTTTATTAACAAAGTAAGTTCAATAATTAATAGCCCTGGTAAATAAATAAATAACGGAATTAATGAAAGTAGATGTATTATTAGGTCTTCAGTGGGGAGACGAAGGGAAAGGAAAAATAGTTGATGTTTTAACCCCGAAGTATGATATTATAGGGCGTTTTCAGGGAGGGCCTAATGCAGGACATACCTTGGAGTTCAATGGTATAAAACATGTGTTGCATACAATTCCTTCAGGAATATTTCACAAAACAGCTGTTAATATTGTGGGGAATGGTGTGGTAATTGACCCAGTTATTTTCAAAAAAGAGATTGATGCACTAACCAAATTAGGAGTAGATGTGAAATCAAAATTGATTTTATCAAAACGTGCACATTTAATTTTGCCAACCCATCGATTGTTGGATGCTGCTTCTGAATCATCAAAAGGGAAGGAAAAGATTGGTTCCACTTTAAAAGGAATTGGACCTACTTATATGGATAAAACCGGTCGTAATGGATTACGCGTAGGTGACATTGACAGCCCTGATTTCAAAAAGAAATATGATGCTCTTGTTGAAAAGCATAAACAATTATTAACTTTTTATAATTTCCAATATAATCTTGCAGAGCTTGAACCTGCATGGTTTGAAGGGATAGAAGTGCTGAAAAGTTTGGATCGTATAGAAAGCGAACATTATATTAATGAAGCATTAAAAAACAATAAAGCAATTCTTGCAGAAGGTGCTCAAGGGTCATTATTGGATATTGATTTTGGTTCTTATCCTTTTGTAACATCATCAAATACTATATGTGCAGGTGCTTGTACCGGGTTAGGCATTGCTCCTAATAAAATAGGAAATGTTATTGGGATTTTCAAAGCGTATTGTACTCGTGTTGGAAGCGGTCCTTTCCCAACTGAATTAGAAGATGAAGTTGGGGAACAAATTCGTAAAACAGGGAATGAATTTGGCTCAACAACTGGTCGCCCAAGACGTACTGGATGGTTGGATTTGCCAGCATTAAAATATGCAGTTATGATTAATGGTGTTACTGAACTTATAATGATGAAAGCGGATGTTTTAAGCGATTTCGAAACTATAAAAGTATGTACTCATTATAATTATCAGGGGAAACAAATTGATTATTTGCCTTATGATTATTCTCCTGAATTATTGTCACCTGTTTATGTTGATTTAAAAGGTTGGCATAAAGATTTAACAGGATTAAATAGTCCAGACCAAATGCCGGCGGCGTTAAATGATTATATTTCTTTTATAGAGAAAGAAACGGGTGTACCGATTTCAATTGTTTCTGTTGGACCAGACCGCACACAAACATTGATACGCAAAAAAGAATTGGTATAGTAATTGCCAACAGGCAAATCTTTTTATACCAATAATAATGAACAAAACAGAAAATAAAAATTTCATTTACAGAAATGTGAACTTGTTTTTGTTTTCTGTTTTCTGTTTTGTTTTAATTAATCCCCTCTCCTCCTACTCTCAAAGTTCGGCTAACGTAAGCGGAAAAAAAGTTGAAATTATTCATGCCGGCTCATTAAAGTTTGATAAAAAACTTGGTAATGGTGCAAAGAGATTAATTGGTGATGTTCAGTTCAAACAGGAAAATACATTCATGTTTTGTGATAGTGCTTACTTCTACGAAAATAATTCGTTGGATGCTTTTGGGCATATTCATATTAAGCAAAATGACAGTATTAATATGTATGGTGACTTGCTGAAATATGATGGAAATACAAAGAAAGCAGTAATATCAAAGAATGTGATTGTTGACAAAGGGGATATGCACCTAACTACAGAAGTATTAAATTACGATATGGGTACAAGTGCCGGTTATTATACCACACCAGCCAGAATTGTTAATAAAGAAAATGTATTGACAAGTGATCAGGGATATTATTTTGCAAAAAATAATGATTTGAATTTCAAGAAAAATGTGGTGCTCACCAATCCTCAATTTGTAATTAACAGTGATACTATGCGTTATAATACTAATTCCAAAATCACTTATTTTCTTGGTCCTACAACTATAAAAAGTAAAGAGAATTTAATTTATTGTGAAGATGGATGGTATGATACCCAAAAGGATTTATCGAGGTTTTCGAGGAATGCTTACATACTTACAAAAGACCAGAAGATGTTTGGTGATAGCTTATATTACGATAGAAAGAAGGGAATAGGAAGGGCAATAAAAAATGTAAATGTGATTGACACTACTCATAAAATTGATATTAAAGGAGATTTTGCATTGCATTATGAGTTTACAAATATTTCTATTGTAACCGGTAATGCAATGCTTACTCAAAGATTTGATAAGGATACTTTATATGTACATGCTGATACGTTGAAAGCGATTGGGGAGAAGGATAGCATTCCAAATTCTAAATCCCAAATTTCAAATTCTAAACGTGAAGCACAAAATAGAAAGAAGAGTAAGGAGGAGTTAATTACTAAGAATAAAGATACTTTGCAAACTACTACAGATACAATACATTCTTCAAAAACAAAACAAACATTATTTGCATATCATAAAGTGAAATTTTATAAGAAAGATTTGCAGGGGAAATGTGATTCACTGGCTTATAAACTTGCTGATTCTACAATGAGATTGTTTGGTACTCCTACTCTATGGTCGGACGAAAATCAACTGACTTCGGATAGTATGAATTTTATTATTGGCAAACAATCAATAAAATCAATGTATTTGAAGGGAAATAGTTTTATTGTTTCGAAAGAAGATAGTGTGAGATATAATCAGATTAGAGGAAAAGAAATGAAAGGGTATTTTAAAAAAGATACGCTTTACCTTGTGCATGTTGAGGGAAACGGGCAGACGATATATTATGTAAAAGATAAGGAAGTGATAAAAGCAGTGAACAGAGCTGATTGCAGTGATTTGAATATTTATTTAAAAAACAATAAGATTAAAAACATTGTTTTTATTACCAAACCTGATGCTACTCTTTATCCTTTGGAACAAATAGATGCAAAGGATTTAAAACTGAAAGATTTTACATGGAGAGGAGCGGACAGACCGCTGACAATGAAAGATATTTTTTGCTGGTAAGTTCAAACTTGTCTCCTTCCCAAAAGCAACATTTGTTTTCCATTTATTCCCGTTTAACAAGGCTCACAAAGCTATCGAACAGGAATGAGGAGGTTTGATTTATTAAAACAAATATACTTTCAATCCATTCCGGGTTTAGTAAGCATAGCATAATTTCCACATTCAGGGCAATAAAGAAAATATTCAGCATTATCTTTTTTTGCTTCAAAACCGGATTTTATTTCAGCAGGTAAACTTTCAAAATCCAATACTTTCCGCGGTGCATGGCATTTTACACAGTGATTCATTTGTTCGTGAAAAAACTTTTCGAAATCAGATTCCATATTTATTCTCTTTAATATTATTAGTAATTAGTACGTTGCTTTTTATTTTCCTTCCGGCACCAGCACTTACCTATTGCTCAGCAGATTTGCTTTTGGCTATTGCACCACTATCTTTTCATTCCTTTTATATTAAAGATGAAATTACAAACAAATGTAAAGAATAATAAGAAGCACTAATTGACTAAATAAAAGATAAATCGGGTTTCAAACCTTATTAAAGGTAGTTTTATAAAAACTAAATCAACAAAGATGGAAACAAAACAAATTACAAAAGATTTACTTTCCCAAAAAAGCAATAAAAAATCAATACTATATATAAGTTGTATTTTTTCAAATGATGAGGTGTTTTATTATAAACAAAGTTAGTTTAATTGTTGGTTGGGGGTGGGTAAACAAAAAAAATGTCGAATAATGAATATTGTCCTACGACAAGTTCAGGATGAGGTGGAGAGGTGTGGCTGGATTTGAGGTGTGTTTTGGACCAAAAAGTGTAATTTTCGACGAGTGCACATTTTTAGCTGTTTAACGGCAAAAAAGTGTATGAGTATAAGGCAAGCCACTTTTTGGACTTTTTAAAACCACTTTTTCAAAGTGCGAATTTTTGTTTTCAATATGCGAATTTTTGTTTTCAATATGCGAATTGAAGACATCAAAGTGCGAATTTTTGTTTTCAATATGCGAATTGAAGACATCGAAGTGCGAATTTTTGTTTTCAATATGCGAATTGAAGACATCGAAGTGCGAATTTTTGTTTTCAAAGTGCGAATTGAAGGCAACGAAGTGCGAATTGAAGAAATCAAAGTGCGAAATTTTATTTTTTAAAAGCTATATATAAGGTTTGTTTTTAGGGGGATTGGAATTAAATCTCTTTTTTGATTCCTCTCCATAAAAACAAATGAATTACCCCGAGGCAGAGCCTCGAGGTATCAGTTAAAGGATTTTTTTAATTCCGAGGCAGAGCCTCGGGGTATTAACCGACAACCTAATAAAGATAAAGTTCTCACCAATATCCACAATAAAAAGGAGGAATAACTTCCGTTATCCCACCTCATTAATAAACTAATGACTAATGGAAATAATAAAACCTTCAAGGTTTAGAATAT
>CAIQBY010000020.1 GCA_903870175.1 uncultured Bacteroidota bacterium | reverse complement strand
TTTGTTAAAGATATACAACTATTAATCACTGACGCTAAAACTAAATTAACTGCTATGTTCATCTTAAACCCTATTATCAGAAGCATTGCGCTGAAATTAAAACCGCTTACACGCCGCGAACTGCAAATACTCGTATTAATTGTAATGGGATATACTTCCGAAGAAATCGGCGATATCTTATGTATAAGCCCAGATACGGTTGACAAGCACCGCACCAATATTTATGCACGTATATTATGTCACAACGTTGCCGATGTAATATCTTTTATGGTACTCAATAATATTTGCGAAATGAGCGACATTTCCATGGCAAGAGGTACTGTTACCATTTAATTGTTTGCGCGCACTATATTATTACCTACATTTGTAATAGTATTCATGTTTAATAAAATTAATAGTATGAAGAATCCCTGCCTTTTTATTGTTGCTTTGATGATGTTGGTTGTGAGTGTTGGTATGGGGCAGACTGCATATATTGCTAATGGCACTGATAGTACTGTATCAGTAATTGATGTTAATAGTAATACTGTAACACATACAATTCAGGTTGGTTTTCATACTGTTGGAGTTTCGGTAAGTCCCGATGGAAATAAAGTATATGTTGGAAATACAAGTAATAATACCATTAGTGTAATAAACACAGCTAAAAATACTGTTACCGCTATAATTCCAGTTGGTTCATATCCTATTGGCATATGCGTAAGTCCCGATAATAGTAAGGTATATGTTGCAAATTCTTTTGACAATACTGTAGATGAAATAAATGCTCTTGCAGATACAGTTACGAATACAATTTTTGTTGGTAATGGTCCAGGTGGTATTACAATAAGCCCAGATGGTAACACTGCCTATGTTACTAATGAAAATGGTAATTCCATTAGTGTGATAAACACTTCAACAAATTCCATTGTAACTACAATTGCTGTCGGAACTAATCCCATTGGAATAACTGTCAGTCCAGATAACAGTAAAATATATGTAGCGAATTATCATTCCAATACAATAAATGTAATTAATGCATTGACAAATACAGTTACAGATACAATTACTGTTGGTTCTAATCCAAGTGGAATAGTATTAAGTCCTGATGGAAGTAAACTATTTGTTGGTAATTATTATGGCAATACAGTAAGTGTAATAAACACTACGACAAAAATTATTACGGCTACAATTCCAGTTGGTATAGGTCCGGATGGAATATCTATAAGTCCTGATGGAAGTAAAGTATATATTGCAAATGAAGGTTATAATAAAATAAGTGTTATTAATACATTAACTAATATTGTTACAGATTCAATCATTGTTGGTCATAGTCCTGTGTCATTAGGTAATTTCATTTCAACATATACTCAACCAAATGGAATTGCCATACTAAATAACCAAGAAGCAACAATCACCATCGCCCCCAATCCATTTACTTCGGAAACAACAATTACTTTTTCAGAAGAACAAACATATACTATAGTTAAAGTAAGAAATATTTTGGGAGAAGAAATAAAAACCCTCGTTATCAGCGCAGCCAATCAAATAACATTGGAAAAAGGAACCATGCAGGCAGGTATTTATTTTCTGGAAATAACAGACAGTTCCACTTCGGCAGGCTCAGTGAACGCGGCAAGCTCACCAACCAGAAAAAATGTAGTGAATAAAAAAGTGGTGGTGCAATAAAATTGTAGATTTTTCAGCCACGTCATTATTTATAACAAAGCAAATCCCGATATAATATAAAATATCGGGATTTACTTTTTAAAAAATCCGGTTAATTATAATCTGCAAGCTGTCACAGAAACCAATTAATTAAAAGCGTTGAAGCCGGTTACGTCCATTCCGGTAATCAATAAATGAATATCGTGAGTGCCTTCGTAAGTAATAACGGATTCGAGATTCATCATGTGGCGCATTATAGGATATTCGCCGGTGATGCCCATTCCGCCATGTATCTGGCGTGCTTCGCGAGCAATTTGCAATGCCATATTTACGTTGTTTCGTTTTGACATTGATATTTGTGCAGGAGTGGCGCGATGTTCGTTTTTAAGAACTCCCAATCTCCAGGTTAATAATTGTGCTTTGGTGATTTCGGTAATCATTTCAGCTAATTTCTTTTGTGTCAACTGAAATGCGCCAATAGGTTTTCCAAACTGGATACGTTCTTTTGAATAACGCAGAGCAGAATCGTAACAATCCATTGCAGCGCCGATTGCGCCCCATGCGATACCAAAACGGGCAGAGTTTAAACAGCCTAATGGACCTTTTAAACCTTTTACATTTGGGAAGATATTTTCTTTAGGAACTTTGACATTTGAGAAAACAAGTTCGCCGGTGGCGGATGCACGAAGGCTCCATTTGCCATGAGTTTCGGGGGTTGTGAAACCTTCCATGCCACGTTCTACAACCATTCCGCGAATATCGCCTGCTTCGTCCTTTGCCCAAACTACTGCAATATCAGCAAAAGGAGAGTTTGAAATCCACATTTTAGCACCATTCAATAAATAATGGTCGCCTTTATCTTTTATGTTTGTAATCATTCCGGAAGGATTGGAACCGTAGTCAGGCTCTGTCAATCCGAAGCAACCCATCATTTCGCCGGCAGCAAGTTTTGGCAAGTATTTACGTTTTTGATCTTCGGAGCCGTAAGTATAAATAGGGAACATAACAAGTGAACTTTGCACTGATGCTGTGGAGCGCAAGCCGCTGTCGCCGCGTTCGAGTTCCTGCATTATCAATCCATAGGAAATCTGGTCGAGGCCGGCACCGCCGTATTCTGCGGGTATGTAGGGACCGAAAGCGCCTATTTCAGCAAGTCCTTTAATCCATTGTTTTGGAAAGGTTGCATTTTGACAAGCTTCTTCAACTATCGGTGTAACTTCTTTTTTGACCCATGCGCGAGCAGTTTCGCGGATTAGTTTGTGTTCGTCAGTTAATAACTCATCCATTAAATAATAATCGTGAGCTTCAAATCTATCTGTTGCCATTTTGTTTGTTTAATTTATCAGGGCGCAAAAGTAGTTATTTTATTGAGAGTGGAAGTTCAATTAAATTGAAAATGGAATATGATTTTGAGCAGGATTTTTGGAAAAAGGTGGGGTTTTGTGGTTGTGATTGACCTCAAAACGGGTTTTGAGCGCTTTCGGAGGGGAGAATTGAGTGGAGAAAAGTATTTAAAACTGCACTTTGACAAGCAAAATCT
>CAIQBY010000019.1 GCA_903870175.1 uncultured Bacteroidota bacterium | reverse complement strand
AATTAAGAATCTTCTTTCGATAACAAAACAGATTCGTTCCAATAAATATGATTCTGTTTTTAATCTGCATCGCTTTGCAAGTTCAGGCTTTATTGCAGGATTTTCAGGAGGGAAAAAGATAATCGGGTTTGATAAAAATCCACTTTCCTTTTTGTTCACCAATAAAATAAAACATGAAATAGGAAACGGTAAACATGAAACGGAACGCAATCAGCAATTGATTGAAAGCATTACAGATTCTATTGCAGCCAAACCAAAGCTATACCCTACAAGCGAAAACTATGATGCAGTAAAACAATTTAAAACCAAGTCCTATATTTGTATTGCTCCCACTTCAGTATGGTTTACCAAACAATTCCCGAAAGAAAAATGGGTTGAATTAATCGATGCGTTACCTGATTTTACTGTTTATTTATTAGGCGCACCAGGTGATGCTGCGGCTTGCGAATGGATAAAATCATCAATAAAAAATAAACAATCAACAATTATTAACCTTGCAGGAAAATTAAATTTCCTTGAGTCAGCAGCATTGATGCAGGATGCGAAGATGAATTATGTAAATGATTCGGCACCTATGCATATTGCTTCTTCCATGAATGCGGCCACTACCGCTATTTTCTGCTCCACTGTTCCTGCTTTCGGCTTTGGTCCGCTGAGTGATAATGCGCGAATAGTTGAAACAAAAGTGACTCTTGATTGCCGTCCCTGCGGACTTCACGGTTACAAAGCCTGCCCGAAAGGACATTTTAAATGCGGGTTTTCTATTGAGATTAAAGATTTATTACAATAAGATTCGTAAATTCGCAATTATTAGTTATCCGAACTCTTGGAAGAAGAATTAAAAAAGACACTTGATGTTTTACATAAAGGAGGAACCATCCTCTATCCTACAGATACTGTCTGGGGGCTCGGTTGCGATGCACGTAACAAGGAAGCTGTAGCCAAGATTTTCAAGATAAAACAACGTGCCGAATACAAAAGCATGGTGGTGCTTGTATGTGACGAAAAGATGCTGAACCGCTATGTGAAAGAGGTTCCGGCGGTTGCCTGGGATTTGATTGAAGCTGCAGACCATCCTATAACTATTATTTATCCTGACGGCAGAGGCCTTGCAGACAGCATCATTGCTGCTGATGGCAGTGTAGGGATACGAATTGTGAAAGATGATTTCTGCAGAAATTTAATTCATAAGTTCGGGAAGCCTATCATTTCCACTTCTGCCAACATAAGCGGAGAACCAACTCCTGCTTCATTTGCCGAGATTCCTAATTCGGTATTATCAAAGGTAGATTATATTGTAAACTGGAGACAAAACGAAACTAATAATACCCGCCCTTCTTCCATCATTAAAGTAAATATGAATGGAGAAATAAAAATTTTCAGGAAATAATTAAGTACGGATAACTAATAGTTTCGAATTTACGAATCACCAGTCTTTATAAGTGTTATCTTCAGGAATGAAAATTAATAATCATTAAATTTCACTTACTTCATTTTATTTTACCAGCAGATTTTGAGAGCACTTCCAATGCAATATAAAGAGTATAAACTACTACTCTTGCTACTACTACTCCAAACTGTGGGGAAAATCCGCAATCTATATTTTGTTCTCTCCTTTTCTTAGTGGCAGTGGTTATTAAATCAGGGTTTTCGGATTCGTCGATAGGCTGATATTGCTGTGCTCTGACGGTTTTCGGATTAAAAAATGTTTTCATTGCTGATGATGCCGGCGCCGTTAGTTCGATATTGCTGTACATTGCGCTTAAATTGGCAATTGTTGTGGATACTTCAATCCGGTCGCCTTGCTTGGTTTTGAAGAGAAATGTAAATGTGGAATCGTTGTATTTAACCAGTTGTGCGGTTTCGAAATTGGCATCGCTGTATTGCGGGAACAGCGAAAACTCTTTCTTTGCTTCGGCAGTAATAGTGTAGCCTACGGAAGGATGCAGCATTACTATTTTGCCATCATCGCAACAGATTTGTGCTTTTAATGAAGTAGAAAAAAGTAATAACAGGATGGGATAAAAATAATGTTTCATGGTTTGCGGTATTATGACCTATTGACGTTCCTTTTTTCAAAAGGTTTAATAGTTCAGTACAGCGCTTATTGGGTTTTATTTTAGTGAAGGCAGGACGCCTTGTTAAACGAGGCGTAGCGGGATGCTAAGCCGAACTGGGAATATTTAATCCAATTTTTTACTTTCTATATATAATGTATCAGGGCAAATATCCAATCCATTCTTCCAAATCACTGTACCTAATTCAGCCTTAGCTGTTTTAAATAAAGATATATCCTTCAATTCACTGAAAAGCCCAAAATTTAAATAAGGCTTTACATCAAACATTTTTCGCTCATTATTATTAAAAACTATTTCTAATGTATAATCTTGAGTTGTATTTACCGACTTCACTCTTGGATTCATTTTTGTTTATTTTAATGGTTCTATATTAAATATCTTTTGTCCGTTGGCTGCAAGTTCCCAGTCTGCCATCAATTCATCTTTATGTAATTCTATCCATGCTTCCACCAGTTTTGATTTCCCCTGTGGTAAACTTCCTTCAAGTAATGCTCCGTCAGGAATCCTGTAAACTCCCTCACTCTCTTGGTATTTCACATGAATATGGGGATAATTATGTTGTTTATTATCCAAATAATACATGGAGACAATTAAACCATAAAACATTGAAATTACCGGCATTTATTTAATAATTAGATTACAAAGATACGTTATTTCCTTCCTTTTATTTTAAATATAAAACTCTTTACATTTTTTGGTAAAGAGTTTTTTATACTTTGCGTAGTGGTGAGGACACCACTTAATAATTGCCACGAGTCGAAAAGACTCGCGGCTGCGGGATTAATAGTTCAGTGTAGTGCTTATTGGGTTTTAATTTCGTTGAAGGCGGGATGCCTTGTTAAACGTGGTTTAACTGGATGCTACACCGAATTGGGGCGGGATGTGTTTTTTAAATAGCAAAAATGCTAATGTGTTGATTGTGTGTTATGTGAATTATTTCGGATGCACAAAGGAAGTGGATTCGATGACTTAGGAAGTGGATTCGATGACTTAGGAAGTGGATTTGATGACTTAGGAAGTCGATTTGATGACTTAGGAAGTGGATTTGATAACTTAGGAAGTGGATTAGATGACTTGGGAAGTGGATTTGATTACTTAGGAAGTGAATCTTTGCACTTAATTACTAAACTATATAATAATAAAAGCTTGTGGTATGGATTAGTTTAGTCATTTTGTGATGACTCTCAAAGAACCTATTTGAGAAGTGAATGTAGATTACCGCCTGAAAAGGTATCCTGCGGCCAAAAAGATAGTATTAACTACTTGTGTTTTTTTCTAAAAAAAACGGGCGCAGGGTCGGAACAAGAAATTGTGCTGATGAAAAACCTTTAAAAAAATGAATATAAAAATTGAAGATGTTGTTTCCTTTGGGAATGTTTTGAGAGCTTTGTTTAGAGCTAATTATTCGGGCGTTGTTGTGCTTGATGCTGATTTTAAGGATACCTGGACGGCTGATGTTTTTGATGTGCAAAAACAGGCTGTTGAAGATATGGTGGGCACACCGGGATTGCGGAAGCAGATGAAAGGTGATATTGAAAAGCGGAATAAATTAATGGATAGTGAAATTCCGCTTACTGCGGTGCTGGGATATGCTGTGGATAAGTGCATTGTGGCGGGTACTTTATCGGGAAACAAGGGTAGTTTTGGGATTGCTGCATTTAATAAGAGCATTAGTGACAGGAATATTGGTTTGTT
>CAIQBY010000018.1 GCA_903870175.1 uncultured Bacteroidota bacterium | reverse complement strand
GACTTCACTAAAATTGGAGACAAGATTGAGGTTATTGTTTTAGATATTGATGGTGAAAATCGCAGATTAAGTTTAGGACATAAACAAATTGAAGAAAATCCTTGGGATGTTTTCGAAACAATATTTAATGTTGATTCAATTCATCAGGGAACTATTATCAATGTGCTGGATAAAGGTGCAATTGTATCGATGCCTTATGGTGTTGAAGCGTTTTGCCCAACCCGCCACATGATAAAAGCAGACGGAAAACCAGCTAAGGTTGAAGATGTATTGGATTTCAGAGTTTTGGAATTTAATAAGGAGCTGAAAAAAATAATAGTATCTCATACTAAATTAGTTGAAGATGCTGTTAATGCTGAAAAAGCAGCAGCTACAGACGGAAAAAAAGCGGAAGAAGAAGCAACTAAAAAATCGGTTAAAAAGGTGAAAGACAGTATCGAAAAAACAACACTTGGAGATATGGATGTACTTTCGAATTTGAAATCGGATATGGAAGCTACAGAAAAGAAATCTGCTGACGCTGAAAAAGAAGAAAAGAAGTCTGAGTAAAATATTTCGTGCGTAGCAATACGTTATGAAATCTAGAAATCACGCCATGGTTTTTAGAAAAACGCCCCGAGAAATTGGGGCGTTTTTTATTTTAATAAATAATAACTACGCGCTCCAAGTTTTTACATATCTTTGTTTCCCGATATGATGAAGCCTAGAATCATTTTAGACAGCAAACACTTCGAAATTACCGTTACCCGGCTTTGTTATCAATTAATAGAAGTTCACAACGATTTTTCAAACACTGTTATTGTCGGCCTTCAACCAAGAGGAATTTACCTCGCAAAAAGAATTCAAAAAAAACTTACTGAAATATTAAATAAAAAAGACATCAAGTGCGGAAGTCTTGATACAACTTTTTATCGTGATGATTTCAGGAAGAAAGAACTTGTTCCTTCTATAACTGAAATCGATTTTATTATCGAAGATAAAAATGTGATAATGGTGGATGATGTATTGTATACCGGTCGTACAATACGTGCAGGACTGGATGCAATGCTTGCATTCGGCAGACCGAATGATGTGGAATTATTAGTATTAATTGACAGAAGATTAAGCAGGCATTTGCCAATTCAGGCTAAATATATTGGTAAAACAATTGATTCCATTGCGTCAGAGAAAGTAAAAGTAGAATGGCAGGAAACAGATGGAGCTGATAAAGTAACTCTATTTTCAACGGCTAAAGACTAATATTCTTTTATGAATAAATAATTGCAACATAAAATATGACTAAATTAAGTACGAAACATTTACTTGGAATAAAAGACCTCACTACGGAGGATATTCAATTAATATTAAGTACTGCAGACAGTTTTAAAGAGGTAATTAATCGGCCGATAAAAAAAGTTCCTTCCTTACGTGATATAACAATTGCTAATTTATTTTTTGAGAACTCTACACGCACAAAGCTATCATTCGAACTGGCTGAAAAACGTTTAAGTGCAGATGTTGTTAATTTTGCTTCCTCTTCCTCATCAGTAAAAAAAGGAGAGACCTTAATAGATACAGTAAATAATATTCTTGCAATGAAAGTGGATATGGTTGTTATGCGGCATCCAAACCCAGGTGCAGCTGTATTCCTGTCAAAACATATTGATGCTAAAATAATAAATGCGGGAGACGGAGCTCACGAGCATCCAACACAGGCGTTGCTTGATGCATTTTCCATAAAGGAAAGATTAGGTGAGATTAAGGGAAAAAAAGTAGTAATTGTTGGTGATATACTTCATTCGCGAGTTGCACTTTCAAATATATTTTGCCTGCAAAAATTAGGCGCTGAAGTAATGGTTTGCGGACCAACCACACTAATGCCGAAGTATATTGGCAGCCTTGGAGTAAAAGTAGAGTATAATTTAAGAAAAGCTCTCGAATGGTGCGATGTAGCCAACATGCTGAGGATACAACTGGAACGACAGGAAATAAAATATTTCCCATCTTTACGTGAATACACTATGTTATTTGGTTTGAATAAAGAATTACTGGACTCTCTCTCTAAAAAAATTGTAATTATGCATCCAGGCCCAATAAATCGTGGAGTTGAAATAACATCAGATGTTGCAGACAGTGACCAAAGTATAATCCTTGAACAGGTAGAAAATGGCGTTGCTGTAAGGATGGCTGTTCTTTTTCTGCTTGCCGGCAGGGCATAACTTTTCACAATTTATAAATACTATCCACTATTTTTTGAATAATCAAAAAAGAATACTTACTTTTGTTAAAACTTTTTGAAAGCATGAATTTCCAAATAGAAAAAAATGAGAAGTACACCATAATCAGGGTACAGGTTGAAAAATTGGACAGTAATATCGCTCCAGCTCTAAAATCAGAACTGGTGGTATTAAATACCGATGGTATAAAAAATCTTGTTATTGATTTGACAAATACACGATACTGCGACTCTTCTGGTCTCAGTGCAATACTTGTTGCTAACAGATTATGCAAAAATAGTCAGGGAGTATTTGTATTGACAGGTTTGCAGGATGCTGTAAAAAAGTTAATATCAATTTCGCAATTAGATTCTATTTTAAGTATCACAAATAATTTATCGGAGGCAGAAGCAATTTTTTTAGCTAAAGTTTGATAGTTTTCAAACAGGAATGCAAAACTTTGAATTAACTATTCTAGGTTGCAGCAGTGCAACACCAACATCAAAACGTAATCCAACCGCTCAGCTTTTAAATATTGCTGAGCGTTTTTTTTTGATTGATTGTGGCGAAGGCACACAAATTCAATTAAGGAAATTCAAAATAAAATTTCAAAGAATAAGTAATATATTTATCTCACATTTGCATGGAGATCATTATTTAGGTCTGCCAGGATTGTTGTCAAGTATGCATTTGCTTGGGCGAACAGAAGATGTTCATTTATTTTGTCCTGCTGAACTTCAGGAAATACTCGAAGTGCAATACAAACATTCTCAGACTTATCTTAATTTTAATATTATTTATCATCCTCATAAATATATTAATAATGATTTGATATTTGAAGATGAGAAAGTAGAAGTCAGATCAATTGTTTTAAACCATAGAATACCCTGCTGTGGATTTGTATTTTATGAAAAACCTTTGTTGGCAAACATTTCAAAAGAAATCATAGCATATTATAAGATTCCTTTTCATCAAATATTAAATATTAAAAAAGGAGGGGATTTTACAAGTGAGTCAGGGGAATTAATTCCGAATGAAAAATTAATTACAAAAAAATTAATTCCGCGAAAATACTCGTATTGCTCAGACACTTGTTATGATGAACGAATAATAGAATATATCAAACATTCGGATTTATTATATCACGAAGCCACGTTCTTGAGTAATATGGAAGAAAGAGCGAAGGAAACATTTCATTCCACGGCGTTGCAGGCGGCAACAATTGCTGATAAATCCGAAGTGAAATTACTAATGATAGGGCATTTTTCGGCTCGTTATAAAGATTTGCAGCCATTGCTGGAGGAGGCTCAAACAGTGTTTAAAAATACAGTGCTTGCTGTAGAAGGGGAAAGCACAGTGATAGAATATGCTTAATTCGGAGTTCAAAAATTAATTTAAATAATAGAATCAAATATG
>CAIQBY010000017.1 GCA_903870175.1 uncultured Bacteroidota bacterium | reverse complement strand
TTCCGGAACTGATAATTGAAGCCGAATTTTATTTCGAAAAAAGAGAATATGACCGTTTTTCGAAAGTAGTTCATAAAATGAAAAATAATTTATTGATGATTGGTCTCGAAACGTTGCGTGAAGATTTAGGTATTATGGAAGAGTATTCGGTAAAGGAAGAACGGCTGGAAGAAATAGCTGCAGCAATGGAACAGCTTAAAATCACCTGGATCAATGCGCTTCCTGAAATGGAAGAAGTAAAGAAGCAATTGCAATAACCATTTTTCGTTTCTCACTAAACAAAAAGTTCTGTATTATTACAGGACTTTTTTTGCTTCTTATATCCACTGACGCAAATAATAAATCATTTATTAAAGTTTTAAATCCCAAAATTCTGAATAAGTAACTGTAAAACTCTTTCATTCCTTTGTCGGTAACATAAACTTCATATTGAGTTAAAGATTCCTTGTTATTGGTCAATTAATTTTGCATCAAACCAAATTGATTGAATACTGATACAAATAAAATTACCCGCAAACAATTCATCAAGGTTTCTCTGACTCTTATTATTACCGGTCTATTTGTAAATAAAACAAAGCATATAAATGCTGCTTTTTCATCATACCAATACGTATTCAATTCATCACTTATTAATTTATCAGGATTGAATTCTGCGCTGAAATAAAAACGAAACTATGGAAGAAAAAATAAAAATAAAGAAAAGAAAAATTGACATCCTCGTGATATCCGATATGCATTTGGGAACTTATGGATGCAGAAGTAAGGAACTTTTAAAATATCTGAAAAGCATAAAACCAAAGATGGTAGTGCTCAATGGAGATATTATTGATATGTGGCAATTCAGTAAACGCTACTGGCCAAAATCGCACATGCGCATAATTCATAAACTTATTAAATGGGTGAGCAAAGGAGTAAAAGTATATTACATAACAGGTAACCACGATGAAATGCTGAGGAAATTTGCAGGTTTCAAGATGGGGTCGCTGGTTATTGATAATAAATTACTGCTTGATTTGGATGGAAAGAAAACATGGATATTTCATGGAGATGTATTCGATGTAACTATGAAACATTCCAAATGGCTTGCCCGACTTGGTTCGCACGGATATGATTTACTGATACATATTAATACGTTCTGCAACTGGATTTCGGTGAAGATGGGAAGAGGGAAAATTTCATTGTCGAAAAATATTAAGAACAGTGTGAAGCAGGCAGTAAAATTTGTTAACGACTTTGAGAAAACAACAGCCGATATTGCTATTGAGAATGGTTATGATTATGTGCTTTGCGGACATATTCATCATCCTGAGATGAAAACTATTAAAACAGAAAAGGGACAGGTGGAATATTTAAACTCCGGCGACTGGATTGAAAACCTTACTGCTTTGGAATATTCAAACGGCAAATGGACCATGTTTCAGTATGATGAAAAGAATTTTGAACACGATGAACAGGATGCTGAAGATGAACTGGTGATGATGAGCGATGATGAAATATTCAATCAGATGCTGGGAGATTTTAAAATACTTACCACAACTAAAGAAGTGAAATTTTAAACAATGAAAATATTATATGCTGTGCAAGGCACAGGAAACGGACACATTACCAGGGCAATTGAAATAATTCCTTTTCTGCAAAAGAAGGGAGAAGTAGATATTTTAGTAAGCGGAATACAGTCGGATATTGAACTGCCTTTTAAAGTGAAATATAAATTCAATGGCCTTTCGTTTATCTTCGGAAAGCAAGGAGGGGTGGACATCTGGAAGACGTACTGGAAATTAAATTCAAGAAAACTATTCAAGGAAATCAAGTCGCTGGATGTAAAGAAATACGATTTAATAATTAGCGACTTTGAGCCTGTTTCCTGCTGGGCTGCCATCCGGGCGAAGAAACCATGTATCGGATTGAGCAATCAGGCAGCCACCTTGCACCCTCTTGCTCCCGAGCCAAAGAAGAGTGATTTGCTTGGTAAACTGGTATTGCAGAACTATGCTCCTACCACTTATAATTACGGTTATCATTTTAAAAGCCTTGATAAAAACATTTATACACCCATCATCCGAAAGGAAGTGCGGGACTTAAAACCAACTAACGACGGGCACTACACTGTATATCTTCCGGCTTATGATGATGAACGGATAATAAAACATTTGAAGAAGTTTAATTATATAAAGTGGCAGGTATTCAGCAAACACAACAATAAAAAGTACAAAGTAAAAAACATTACGCTGATGCCGATTGACAAGGATTTATTTCTGGAAAGCATGGCTTCGGCAGAAGGAATATTGTGCAATGCCGGATTTGGCACCACAAGTGAAGCATTGTTTCTGAAAAAAAAGTTAATGGTGATACCCATGAAAAAACAATATGAACAGCACTGCAACGCAGCAATGCTGAAAAGTATGGGCGTGAAAGTGATGAAGAAACTGAACAAAAAGCATATTGATAAAATAAGTGAATGGCTGAAAGAGAGAAAGATTGTGACCGTTAATTATCCTGATATTACCGAGAAAATAATTGATACTATTATTGCAAATCATGCAGGACAAAAGCTGATTGAAACGGATTTTGAATCTTCGCATTATAATATGTTTCAATAAATATGAGGCATACGAATGATTTAAAAAATCAGGATGATGTTTTTAATAAATCAAACTTCGGGAAAGATTTTATCTGGGGCGTTTCTTCTTCTGCTCTGCAAACCGAAGGAGCATCAACGGTTGAAGGAAAAGGAAAATCCATCTGGGATGAATTTTCTGCAGGTAAAAATAAAATACTAAACAATGATTCTCCTACTGATGCCTGTAATTTCTATTCGAATTATAAAAAAGATATTGCATTAATTAAGCAATTAGGAATACCTAATTTCAGATTCTCCATATCATGGTCGCGGATTATTCCCGATGGAACCGGAGAAGTGAATCAACAGGGAATAGATTTCTATCATAATGTAATTGATACGTGCATTGAGTCGGGTATTGAGCCATGGATTACCCTTTATCATTGGGATTTGCCGCTTGCGTTAGAAAAAAAAGGCGGCTGGACAAACAGGGAAATAATCAATTCTCATTTATTATTAATTAACTACTTAGCTATCAATTACGCTCTAGGTGGAAAAAAAGTCATTTGACTTTAAAGTCAAAGTGACTTTGAAAGTCAGATTTCTGTCAACGAATTCTTCAAAGTCTAGCTAATTTTTTTGACTTTTATTTGACTTT
>CAIQBY010000016.1 GCA_903870175.1 uncultured Bacteroidota bacterium | reverse complement strand
CTCCAAAACAAGCGAAACTTGTCATTCAGAGCGAAGCGAAGAATCTAAAATCAATTGAATTATGAAAGAAGTCTATTATTATGCACTATAAATAAAAACAGGTCAGACATAAATTTATACGTCTGACCTGTTAGAAGATTCAAAAATTTATCTTAGTCCATGCATCATTTTTATTAATTTTCTGCTTAGGAAAAATAAAATTACTGACGCAATACCAGCCATGAATACAAACAACATAAAGAAATCATATAAATTAGAAATGTGATAACCAATGAAGTTAGTTGTTTTACCGTTTTCAGGATAAAGTGCACTAAGCATACCGGCAAATTTATTTGATGCTGCATTTGATAAAAACCATACACCCATTAGTAATGAAGCAAACTTAACAGGAGCAAGTTTATTTACCATTGACAATCCGATAGGGGATAAACAAAGTTCGCCAAAAGTATGAATGATATATAAACTGAACAACCAAAGCATACTTACTTTAATTCCCGGTTGTAAATCCTTCACTCCAAACGAAATTACTAAATACCCAACTGCTAATAAGAACAAACCTATAGCCTGTTTGTAAGGAGAAGCGGGTTCAAGTTTCTTTTTCCCAAGCATCACCCACATACCGGCAAAAAACGGAGCAAATATTACAATTGCCACTGCATTTATCGACTGGAAATAACTGGCAGGTACTTCGGTAATATATATTCCTTCCGCAGGAATTATAACAATTCCATAAATACACAATCCAATAGCTGTGGAAAGCAAGATAATAAATAATTCTTTTACTCCTTTGGCTTCATTTTGCATTTTAGAAAACACCTTATATAATAACAATGCTAAAACCGCAGCAACTAAAGTCAATATTCCTGACCCAAGAAGTTTAGAAACTGTTTTTCCAATATGTCGATCGGTTTGCTCTTGTGCGAAAAAGGTTAATGAAGCGCCAGCTTGTTCAAATGCCGACCAAAAAAAGATAACAAAAAAAGCTACCAGATAAATTACCCAGATTCTTTCACGTTCAGCTTTCTCTAATGATTTATCTGATAATATGAAGCCCGGAACTGCTATGGCAAGTGAAAAAATAAATGAACCGATAATATCAAGTTTAGCTCCTAATAAGAATAATAAGAATAACCCAACAGCTATTCCGCCCCATAGTATCATTTGTGAAGAGGAGAATTCACTTTTCACTTCCGCTGCTGTGTCAATATCTATTGTCTGTCTCGAACTGTTTGGTTTTACACCAATTTGTTCGCCTTCCGGTGTTACAATATAATGATTTTTTAACCAGACAAATAAAAGCATACTCAACACCATACCTACTCCGGCGGCAAAAAATCCCCATCTGAAATCAGCAATAATGCTGTGTCCGGAAGCATCGTAGTGTTCACCAAATCCTCCGCAAATTAATGGAGATAAAAAAGCGCCAAGATTAATTCCCATATAAAATATTGTAAATGCAGCATCAACTCTGGTATCTCCCTTTGGATAAAGCTGACCAACCATGGTTGAAATATTTGGTTTGAAAAATCCATTACCGAAAATTATCATTGTTAAAGCGACAAACATGATTAGTCTGGCAGTAGTTGTATTATCAACAAACGAACCACTTGTAAACATCATAAATTGTCCGAGAGCCATGAGAATTCCACCAATAATAATTGATTTTCTATTTCCCCAATATCTGTCTGCAACATATCCTCCAATAAGCGGAGTGAGATAAACCAATCCTGTATAACTGCCATATATTTGAGAACCTGTGGCTTTATCATATATTAAAGCATTTGTTAGGAAAAGCATAAAAATTGCACGCATTCCATAATAACTGAATCGTTCCCACATTTCAGTAACAAATAATACATACAATCCTTTTGGGTGACTTTGTTTTACTTCTGACATATTTCTAATTTTTAGTGTTTATTAATTTGGCGAATATAGGTAAAATATTGTTTTTAAAATTCAGAATGAATAAACTACAAATTATTCAAAATAAAGTCTGTCATTTTTGTATAGAGATGTAATCGGGTATTTCCTCCTGAAATACTATGATTTTTATCCGGATAAATAAATAAATCGAATTGTTTATTTGCTTTCACCAATGCATTTATCATTTCCATGGTATTCTGATAATGCACATTATCATCTCCGCTGCCATGTATTAAAAGATATTTCCCTTTTAATTTGTCAACATAATTAATTGGTGAATTATCATCATAACCACTTGCATTCTCCTGTGGCAATTGCATAAATCTTTCGGTGTAGATATTATCATAATATCGCCAGTTGGTTACAGGAGCCACCGCTATTGCAGTCTTAAAATAATCTGCTCCTTTGGTGATGCACAGGGAACTCAAATAGCCTCCAAAACTCCAGCCAAATGTACCAATCCTGCTTTTATCAACATATGGGAGGGTTCCTAAATATTTTGCCGTCTCTATCTGATCCTCAACTTCCAGTTTCCCCAACTGTTTATAAGTACATTTTTTAAATGAAGTTCCTCTATACATTGTTCCCCTGTTGTCAACACAAATAATTATATATCCTTTTTCAGAAAGCATTTGATACCAGAAATAATTCCTTCCGTCAAAACTATTGGTTACCATATTACTTCCCGGTCCACCATAAAACGTAAGAAAAACAGGGTATTTTTTTGTCTTGTCAAAATTTTGAGGTTTTATCATCCAGGCATTCAAGTCAACGTTTTCAGTTGTTTTAAAACTCAGGAATTCCTTTTGAGAAATGTTATATTCCTTAATCTTTTTTATAAGTTCAGAATTATCCTCTAAAACCCGAATCTGTTTACCTTCTGTATTATTAATGGAAATAAATTCAGGAGTATTGGCGTCAGAAAAGTGATTGATATAATATTTGAAACCATCACTAAATTCAGGACTATTCACACCTTTTGATGATGATATTTTTCGCTTTCCTGTGCCATCCATCTTTATAGAATATATATCTTTTTCAGTTGGAGATGTTTCGCAAGCAATATAAAATAGTGTTTTGTTTTTTTCATCCAAACCTTTATAGTTCATCACATCCCAATTTCCCTTTGTTATTTGGTTTACCAATTTCCCCTTCATATCATACAGGTATAAATGATTAAAACCATCTACCTCGCTTTGAATAATAAAATTTTTATTGTCTGAAGTAAAATAAACATAATCTCCTTCACCCTCGTGAATGTCAATATAAGTATCTGAAGTTTCTGAATACACTATTCTGGGTGTTCCATTTGTAGTGTTTGAAAATAATAATTCCAGTTTGTTCTGATGGCGATTCATTCTAAGTATAGACAATACATTCGCATCAGGTGTCCATTTTATTCTTGGGATATATTGATTCGTTTCCTTACCAATATCCATGATTTTATCGGTTGAAGACGCTAAATCATAAACGTGAATTGTAACAATTGAATTATCCTCACCGGCTTTAGGATATTTGAATTTATATTCTGAAGGATATAATTGCCCATTAAATTCGTTGAATGAAAATTCTTTTACTTTACTCTCATCAAATTTATAATAGGCTATTTTTTTACTATCCGGACTCCAGAAATAAGCAACCGAAAAGGCAAATTCTTCTTCATGCACCCAGTCTGTTGCACCATTGATTATGCTATTCTGCAGTCCATCAAGTGTAATTTGCTTTTCATTGTTTGTAATTAAATCTTTTATGAAAATATTGTTTGCTTTAACAAATGCTACCTGCTTACCATCAGGAGAAAAAAGAGCATATTGTTGTTTCTCACCGCTTGTCAGTGGTGTTAAAAGATTAGACTTTCTATCAAACACATAATAATTTTCACGGGTTGAATGCCGATAAATATGCTCAGTTCCTGTAGCAATCAGTATTTTATTTTCATCTTCACTAAATTTATAACTGTCAATACTTAAAGCTTTTCCTCCATCCGTTAAATCCTTTTTGCTGATAATTATTTCCGGCTTCGAAGCCTTCGCATATTCATAACAAAATATAGTATCGTTCTTTAATGTTGTATAGTGAATTCCATCTCTCATTGAACTTAAACCATAAATTCCTTTTGCAGAAAAAGTTCCGTTTTTCCAAATATCTTCTAATGTAATATTTTTGTTTTGCGCAATTATTGAACATTGAACTAAAACGATAAATAATAAAGTCAGCTGTTTTTTCATTTAATACAAGAATATCTTAGTCAATATAAAGGAAAGTGAAGTAATTTGGATAAACGACTATAAAAAAATAAACTCTGCTATTTTGTTATGTTTCCAAATACTTTTTTTAATATATCAGTGACTTGTGCTGCAGGGTCTTTGCGGATTTTCAATTCTTCATTTGCAATTAAAATGAACAACCCTGCCATTGCCTTGTCAGTAACGTAAGCCGTTAAGTCAGGGTTTTGTTTTTCAACAAAAGGTATTTTATTATATGTTGTAATTATCGGGCTCCAATATTTAGTAAGTTCTACTTTATCTATTGCAGCTTGAACAACCGGGGTAAATTTAGTTCTTAAATCGGCAGTGGTTTTATCTTTAAGATATTGCGTGGCGGCATTATCTGCGCCTTTAAGTATTGCAAATCCATCACTGATATTCATTCCTTTTACTGCATCAATAAATATAGCAGCTGCACTTTTTGCCGCTTCTTCAGCAGCCCTATTTAATGTCTCAACAAATTTATCTGTTTGTTCCTTCATACCTAAAGCATCCGCTTTTTCTTTTACTTTTTGAGCATCAGGAGGAAAAGGAATAAAGAGCAATGGATTTTTAAAATAGCCATCCACCTTTGACGCTAATGAAGTTGAATTATTAGTACCTACGGTTAATGCTTCCTTTAAGCCTTTTATTACATCGTCATTGCTAAGGGCATTACTTCCTGTTGGGTTCTTTAGTTTATCAGAGGCTTCTTTTGCTGCGGCATCCAATCTTTGTTGAAGTGTCTGGCCAATGCCGGTTTGAATAGTAATGATAACAAGGGCAATTAAAGCAATTCTTTTTTTCATAATGTTTTATTAAATTATTTTCTACTTTTGTACGTTTTCAGGAGGTTAAAATTACCAAAAGAATTGGAGTCGGCAATACTATTTTAATTTACATTAGTTAACTTTAAAGTTAAAATCAATCTAAATTATGTCCGAAACAAGGTTTAGACAAGACTTTAAAAGGTTTTATACAATTAATAAATTGTTAGCTGGAAACAAGTAAATTCACAAAAAAACTTAAAAAATATTACAGAATAAAAAAAACCTATACATTTGTCGAAATTTTAATTAAAATCACAAACAAAACAAAATGAAAAAAGTATTTACATTAGTTGCCGTAGCCGGAATGTTTACATTCGTAGCTTGCGGTCCTTCAGCAGAAGAAAAAGCTGCTAAAGAAAAAGCAAAACAAGATTCAATCGCTGCTGTTGAAGCTGCTAAAGCTGCTGAAGAAGCTGCTAAAGCTCAAGCAATCGCTGATTCTACTGCAAAGTATGCTGAAGCTGCTGCTGCAAAGCAAAAAGCAATGGATGATTCTATTGCTATGGCGAAAGAGAAAAAAGGTGGTAAAAAGAAATAATTTTCTTTTTATCAACACAAAAAAAGGAGTTTCGGAAACGAAACTCCTTTTTTGTTTTAGTTAATTCTTTTTTCAGTAATTAATTTCTTATGGATTATTCTTTTTTTGAGCAGATTTTGCAGCTTCCATCAATCCACATTTATCACATGCCTGTTTCTTTTTGATGCTGCCAAATATTCGGTAACCAATATAAGCCAAGGCAATAATCAAAATAATATACGTTAAAACTTCCTGTGTCATTGCAGATTAATAATTATATTTCTGTTTTTTTATTGAATCGGAAATTTAATTTTTCCATCCATTATTTACTTCATCAAAGGTACATAAAATAATAGCTTCCTATACTTGATTAAATTTTAATAATTTTACGCCGAAAACTATTATCAAATTATGATTACATCAGAAACGCCAATACGATACGACAGGAAAAAATATAACGATGAAAAACTGATCAAGCTTTTCAAAGGGATATTGAAACCACGTATGATTGAAGAAAAAATGCTGGTGCTTCTTCGCCAGGGCAGGATTTCCAAATGGTTTAGCGGTATCGGTCAAGAGGCAGGATCTGTAGGTGCTGCCATGGCGCTGGATAAAGAAGAATATATTTTACCAATGCATCGTAATCTTGGAGTTTTCACTTCCCGCGATATTCCATTATCAAGATTATTTTGCCAGTTTCAGGGAAAGCCAAGTGGATTTACCAAGGGGCGCGACCGCTCCTTCCATTTCGGAACCCAGGAATATAAAATCATTGGAATGATTTCTCATCTGGGTCCGCAACTTGGATTGGCCGATGGTATTGCGTTAGGTAACCTATTAAAGGAAAACAATAAAGTTACATTGGTCTATTCAGGAGATGGCGGAGCTTCGGAAGGTGATTTTCATGAATCGTTGAATGTAGCTGCAGTGTGGGATTTACCTGTAATATTTGCAATTGAAAATAACGGTTATGGTTTGAGCACCCCAAGCAATGAGCAGTTTCGCTGCAAACAGTTTATTGATAAAGGTATCGGTTATGGAATGGAAGCCATTCAAGTGGATGGCAACAATGTGCTTGAAGTATATGATACCGTTAAACGCATTGCTGAATCAATGCGTAAAAATCCGCATCCCGTTTTGCTGGAGTTAATTACTTTCAGAATGAGAGGACATGAAGAAGCGTCTGGCACAAAATATGTTCCTAAAGAATTACTCGAAACATGGAGCCGGAAAGACCCTTTGAATAATTTCGAAAAATATCTTTTGGAAGAAGGTGTTCTGGATAAAAAAATGATTGAATCCTATCGAAAGGAAATCAAGGAAGAAATTGAACATGCTCTGGAATTGGCGTATGCCGAAACATTACCAGCTCCCAATACCGAACTTGAATTGGAAGATATGTATGCTCCTTTTCAGCTTATTGAAACAGTACCAGCAGGAAACAAAAACAGCAAACGATATGTTGATGCGATTTCAGATGGGTTGCGGCTTGCCATGCGCAAACACGAAAACTTAATTTTGATGGGTCAGGATATTGCCGATTATGGAGGAGTTTTCAAAATTACAGAAGGTTTTGTAGAAGAATTTGGTAAAAAAAGAGTTCGTAATACACCTTTGTGCGAAGCTGCAATTGTAGGTTCCGGATTTGGTTTGTCCATCAATGGAATGAAAGCAATGGTTGAAATGCAGTTTGCCGATTTTGTTACTGAAGGTTTCAATCAGATAATAAATAACCTTGCCAAATCACATTACCGCTGGGGACAAAATGCCGATGTTGTAATACGTATGCCTACAGGTGCAGGAGTCGCTGCCGGTCCGTTTCATTCACAAAGTAATGAAGCCTGGTTTTTTCATACTCCCGGTTTAAAAATTGCTTATCCTGCATTTGCAAGTGATGCAAAAGGTTTGTTGTTAACTGCTTT
>CAIQBY010000015.1 GCA_903870175.1 uncultured Bacteroidota bacterium | reverse complement strand
GTTTTTTTTCTCCTACAAAAATACTTCTTCCTGTTATCGTTTATTTGATTAAATTTGTACAATATATAATTCAAATGAAGCAAAAAATAAAGTTTATTAATAAGGACAAAACGCAATTTTTTAATACACTAAACGAAAGGGTAAATCAATATTTTACCGACAACAAAATATCTCCGCACGCTAATTTTAATATGGTTTCAAAAACCATTGTAATGCTTTCTCTTTATTTTGTTCCCTATATTTTAATAATGACTCAAGGTTACAGCCTATTTACAATGTGGATTATGTCGCTGATAATGGGCTTGGGGCTTGCCGGTATTGGCATGGGTGTGATGCACGATGCAAACCACGGCGCGTATTCTGCCAGCCCGTTTGTTAACCGGATGCTTTCCTTATCACTTACTTTTGTAGGTGGCGACAATAAAAACTGGAAAATGCAGCACAATATTCTGCACCATACATATACCAATATTTATGGTCACGACCGCGACATTGACGACAAAGTAATTATGCGTTTTGCTCCTGATGGTAAACACAGAAAAGTACAGCGTTTTCAGGTATTCTATGTATTTCTTTTTTATTCAATAATGTCTTTGTATTGGACTACTGTTAAAGATTTTATTCAGTATTTCGAATTCATAAAAAAAGGTCATATACGCGAAACTAACTTCGGTAAAGTGCGCACCCTATTTACGTTAGTCTTCTGGAAAGCAATATATCTCACTTATATTTTTGTCCTTCCGATAATGTTTTTACACCTGACTTTCGGGCAGGTATTCATTGGGTTTTTATCGCTGCATCTGGTAGCTGGCATTATCCTGAGTGTAGTATTCCAGCTGGCTCATGTTGTGGAAGACACTACATTTCCAATGCCAAATGAAAAAGGAAACATTGAGAACGAATGGGCAATTCATCAATTGCAAACCACTGCTGATTTCTGTAGAAACAATTGGCTGATTACTTATTTTGTCGGTGGATTAAATTATCAGGCAATCCATCATTTATTCCCAAGAATCTGCCACGTTCATTACCCTAAAATTGCTCCCATAATAGAGCAGACTGCAAAGGAATTTGGCGTTCCTTATTTATACAACGAATCTTTCTGGGGCGCACTTGCATCTCATTTGCGTATTATTTCAATGCTTGGTAAAAACGATACTACCTTTTTGAAAGTAGCAAACAGTATGGGATAATATCATATTCGGAATTGCTTCCGGCTTATTCAAAACAATAAAATTAATCCAACAATAATTCTTATAAATAAAAAACTCTTTACGTTTCTGTAAAGAGTTTTTGTTGTTTTCTAAAGTAAGTACAACTTACGTATTATATACGTCACGAAGCCCAACCGCACATTTCAACGCTTCAGCTTCTCACCTTCTGGGGTTTAGTGTCATAATCAAAATTTATTTACAAAACTAGAATCTGACAAAACCAATTTTTTAGTTGATTTATCCAATAAATATAAATAGCTTTTATAACCTTTTATAATATCGGACTCATAATCAAATTCTAAATTTATGCAACCGCTAAACTCATTTTTATTTAATTCTGGAAATAATTTGTCTAAGAGTTATTCTCTCACAAGAGGATAATTTTGAATTGAATCATAATTTAACTGTCCTTTACATTTTGCAAAGTGGATATTGGTGAATTTAATTTGATTTCCTTTGTCATCAGTTTGAGTCGATTTCCCAGTAACTATTTCTAAACAACCGTATTTCTCTCTTATATCTTCTGTAACTTTAATTCCCTTATTAGTCAAGGAAGGATTGCATCCAAAACAGAAGAAAATTGCAACAAATAATATACAACCAAAGCTAAATAATCGAGAATTTTTATTCTTTAATATCATAATATATTAGTTTAAAATTTTGTTGGTGGGCTAATTTTATACCAACAACATTTATTAATCTAATTCTCCCAAAAGTACTAAATCATTCTTTACTTCTATAAAATTAAAATCCGAACAATCCGTCTTTTTCTTTTTGAACTAATTGGGAAGAATTGCTATCGCGAATCACTTTTAACTGTTCTTTTCTGGTTTTTAGCATTTCTCAGCCTCTCCTTTTAAAGAATTGCTTTTATCTTTTAATTGTTATTGACAAATTTTTATTAGTATTTATATGATTTTCAATAGCTTTTAGTCCCATTTTATTTGCTTTAAGGCTTGCGGATTTCCCAAATTGGTTGCCCAAATCCTGGATTCTGATGCCCTAATCCTGGATTCTGATGTCCTAATCCTGGATTCTGATGCCCTAATCCTGGATTCTGATGTCCTAATCCTGGATTTTGATGTCCGATTCCCGGATTCTGATGTCCGAATCCTGGATTCGGTTCCCCCATTCCGGGATTCGGTTAACCTAATTCCCGATTTGGTTCCCCCACTTTCAAAATTGGTTAACCTATTTTGGAATTCCGCTAACCTAATTTTAAATTCCGACCTCCCATTTCTCATTTTTGTTTTCATTTGTCAACGAAAATACCTGTTTATTTACTATATCTTTGCTGAGAATAAAATACCGCACCAATTGAAAACACTAATTCCATTATTTATTTTCCTGTTCGGTTTTATCGGAATTAAAGCCCAAAGTGATACTATTAATAAGAAAGGGAATAATAAATTTATTATTTCAATTGCCGGTGGGAGGGCTAAGCCAGTTGGAGTTTTTTCCAAATTTGAAACAATGAATACAACTGCTG
>CAIQBY010000014.1 GCA_903870175.1 uncultured Bacteroidota bacterium | reverse complement strand
TCATATACTTCAATTGGGAAAATCGGAATTGGTATCATTAATAAAAATCAGATAAATAAATTTGTGGATGGAAAAGTAGAAATTGAAAAGAAAAGAGGCGGCGATATTCTTACTGTTTACCTTGAACTGGATGCTTCGCACTGGTATTATTTTAATTATACCAGAGGAACAATGCTGGCAGTATCTTCGAACGAAGCATTTAATACACCTATTAAAGAAATGAAAGCTGACAAACGTGAAAAAGCAGGTGATAAAGACAAAAAAGAGCCAAATTATTACTACAATGTTTGTCCTCCAACCAAGAAAATTCAGTTTGTAAGAAAAATGCAACGAACAACGGAATAGTGATAACTGCTAACAATATACTATATCTTATATTGGCGTACCTGCTGGGTTCTATTCCATCTGCTGTTTGGATAGGCAAGTACTTTTATAAAATCGATGTGCGGGAATATGGAAGTGGAAATGCTGGTTCAACTAATGTTTTCAGAGTACTTGGCAAAAAAGCAGGTATTCCAGTGTTAATTATTGATATATTAAAAGGTTTTGCTGCCGTGTCTCTTGCTTATATTAGTTCATATCCCAAGGGCTCAAATAATTTTATTAATTTACAACTTGTATTGGGCATTGCTGCTTTAGTCGGACATATATTTCCAATCTTTGCCTCATTTAGAGGAGGTAAAGGAATAGCAACTTTGCTGGGCATTGTATTAGCTATTCATCCTTACGCTGCTTCTATCTCCATTTCTGTATTTATTATTGTGTTATTAATTTCGAGTTACGTTTCGTTAGCATCAATTATCTCTGCTATTGTTTTCCCGATAATTGTTATTGTTGTTTTTAAATCAAATGTTCCTGCCTTAATAATTTTCTCCATATTAATCCCTATAATGGTTTTGATTACGCATCAAAAAAACATAGAACGATTAATCCGTAGGGAAGAATCTAAGTCTAAGTTACTGAAGAAAAAGAAACCTGAGGAAAAACCTTGTGATGAAGTTATAGAAGAACAAATGGAAATGGATGCTGATTTAGACTAAGAGTTTCTTCTTAAAATATTAAAAACAATTGAACATACACTTTATAAAGTCAATAAGACTTACTTCTATATTATTCCTTTGCTTTTGTTTATCCTCAATAGCACAAACAACTGTAACGATTAATGGAACAGCATTTGACAAGGACGACCGCAAACTTCCATTGCCCAAGTTAATGATAATTAATAAACGTACTAATGTCGGGACTTTTGCCGATGCTGAAGGGAAATTTTCAATTGTTGCGAGACAATCTGACTCTATTCTTTTTTCAACAACAGGGTTTATCATCAAAAAAGTATGTCTTAAAGATTCCTTGCCTAAAAAGCAATATAATATTGAAGTACCTATGCAAAAACTGCAATATACTTTAAAAGAAATATCTGTGTTTGCAACCAGAGATTTGAATGAAATACAAAAAGACATTAATAAACTTGGTGTTAAGAAAGATTATCAAGCTACCGGTGCCAGTGTAATTGAAAGCCCTATTACTGCGTTATATGAGCGTTTCAGTAAATATGGAAAGTCAAAGCAAAAAGTAGCTGAGTGGGAGAATGAAGATTTAAAACGTGATGTACTTAAAGATTTATTCCGCCTTTATATCAAACATGATATAATAGATTTGAGCAGCGATGAATTTGATGCGTTCATTAAATATCTTAATTTCAGTGATGAGTTTATTCAAAATGCCTCACAGTTTGAATTAACCATGGCAATAAAAGGCAAGTATGAAAGTTTTAAATATCGCTGGAAATAGATTGGGATTTATTTAAAACCATTACCTTTGTTGCCTCATGAAAGACGTATTTTATACACTGTTGGTTGTTTGGATTATTTCCAGAATATTCAATTCGCTTAGTTCTGCTGAAACCAAGAGCTCTTCAAATAATAAAGAATCGAATTCAAAACAAAATACCAAACCTTCCGAAACTATAATTTCTACACCTCCCAAAAAGAAAAATTTTGGTGATGATGAAGGAGAATAT
>CAIQBY010000013.1 GCA_903870175.1 uncultured Bacteroidota bacterium | reverse complement strand
GGAATCGGACAGTAACTGTGCAAAACTGGCGCAGGAAGGACATGACTTGATGAATACTAATATTGGGGATTTGACACCAAATACTATTGATATTGGAATGCTTAACGGTTTGCAAAAGAGTATTGATTTTTTTAAGAATACGGCAGGGAGCAGTGATACGGTGCATGAAGCTTCGCCTGAATTGACGAAAAAATTTAAAGCAAGTTTTAAGCCTGTAATGGTTAATATAGATCATTTGAGATTGCTTGGAAGAGATTATGAAACGAGTAATAATGTGTTTTTTACTAAACTAATGGCAAGTATGGTGATACCACCAATAAATGTGCATCATACAACGGTAAGTGTTACTGCTACTGCAAAAAGCACTGGAAAGGCGGTGGAAAATGCAGTGTTTACTTTAACAAAAGCTGCAAAAAGCGGGACTACTGATTATGAAGGGAACGCTGAAATAGATGAAGTGAAAGCAGGAAAGGATATTTTGACTGGTGTGTATAATAATGTGGTGATTTATTCGGCTCATATTGTAATTAAAAGAGGAAAAACTGTTCATTTTGATGTGGTGATTGCAAGTTTGTAGGGAGGCAATTTGAAGATTTGAAAATGAAATCCTGCTCTTGAAAGAGGGCGGGATTTTTTTTATTTTTTTATAGGGGATTGGAACGCTGATGATGCGGATTGGTTAGGATTAAAAATGATTTTCGATTTGGATTGCCCGCGGCAAGAATGATAGTGATGAACCTCACTGTTAAAATTGGAGAATTAGATTTTGAATAGGTCTACTTTTGTGCAGAAATTAATAATTGTATGAGACCTTATTTAAAAACACTAAGTTCTTTTTTCTTTTTCTGTTCTGCATTTTGTATTAAACCTGCCTGTATAACACTCTTCATTTTATCTCCTTATTTTTATTTTCCTACTTTTCTACAAAGCACTTCAGTATTACTATTTGCAAAGAAGAGAATAAAGCATAAGCCTATGCCACGCTTTTAGTATAATATACTAATTGTAATTGCGTGGCACCTCCGTTTTTAATACCAACATTCTTAAAAGAATGTGTATTTTTATAAAAAAATAAAAATAATAACATGAAAAATATATTACTTGTCTTCTGTTTTGTTTTGTATTTGTCTTTCTTGAATGCGCAAACAAACTTAGTTCCTAACCCTTCGTTTGAATTATACGATACTTGCGTTACCTCATTAAGTCAAATTAGAGCTACTGGATGGGCTTCTGCCCGACCTTCACCTGATTACTTTAACTCTTGTTCGTCTTCACCTGATGTTTCAGTTCCATCTAATTTTTGGGGATACCAATATCCTGCTTCTGGTAATGCGTATGCTGGTTTTGCCGGTAAATACGGGCATGTTGGAGTAAGAGAATATTTAGGAACACAATTAATAAATCCCTTGCAAGTTGGTACAAAATATTATATTAGTTTCAAGGTTAGTCTGTCAACAAATGTAAATGCTCAAAATTATTGTGGTATTAATAAACTTGGGGTACTTTTTTCAACTATACATTATTCTGATAGTAATTTAGCTCCAATCTGCAATTGTGCACAGGTTTATACCAATAATATAATTACGGATACTACAAACTGGACTATGATTAAAGGTTCTTTTGTTGCAGATTCTAATTATTCTTTCATAAGTATCGGTAACTTCTTTACGGATTTAATGATTGACTCAATTCAGGTGACAGGTAACGAATGCGTTGCTTATTATTATCTCGATAATATCTGTGTAAGTACCGATTCCGTCTATTCATATAATTATGTTTGGACAGGGATTGAGGATAATATTAATAACCATGTTATTTCTATTTATCCGAACCCTGCAACTGGTCAAATAAATATTGACGCATCATTATTAAATGAACCATATGACATTGCTATATATGATGTATTGGGCAGAGAAGTGTTTTTTAAACAAAAAATAAAAGAATCAATTGAACTGATACCTATTGAGAATATTAATTCAGACATACTATTTATTCAAATAAAATATAAAAATAAATTAATCAACAATAAAATAATAAAAATTAAATCATGAAAAATTTTAAAATAAAAATCGTGACAATATTTGTATTGTCTATTTTGGCTGTTAATAATATTTATTCACAGTGGAACTGGGGTACACCACCCTTTTTAGTAACAAATCCAGCTACGCAAAGAGTAGGTATCGGAGTAGCGACACCAACACAATTTCTTCAAGTGACAGGAGGCAACATTGATTTAAACACTACTACAAAGAGTTATATGATTAATGGACAACCTTTCTTATGGAATAACAATATTCCAACAGCTACTATAGTAGGATGGAATTCAGGTATGGTAAATTGGGGATTATACAATACTTTTGTAGGAGGTAATGTTGGAACAGTGAATACTTCAGGCAGTCAAAATATGTTTATTGGTTATGAATCTGGATATAACAATACTACCGGAGGTAATAATTCCTTTTCAGGATTTCAGGCTGGGCTATATAGCACAAGCGGTAGTGATAATACTTTTTCAGGTTACAGGGCTGGATTTGGAAGTGCTGGTATAACTACAGCGAGTAAAAATACATTTACAGGTTCGCAGGCAGGCATGATTAATACTACAGGTGGTAATAATACATTCACAGGTTACCAATCAGGAACTGCAAATACTACAGGCTCGTTGAATACTTTTTATGGTTTTGCTTCAGGTGCTTCAAATACTACATCTAATTATAATACGTTCCTGGGATATAATGCAGGACTTGCAAATACTACAGGTCCGCAAAACACTTTTGTTGGTTCACAATGCGGACTAAGCAACACTACTGCTACTGAAAATACTTTTATGGGAGAAAGTACAGGAATGAATACAACTACAGGATTCAAGAATACTTTTTTAGGAGAAGAGAGTGGTTGGCATAATAACATCGGAAATAATAATGTGTATGTTGGACACCTAGCAGGATATTACTGCACGGGCAGTAATAATGTTTTTATAGGAGATTATGCTGATGCTATAATAGGTGCACCTGCCCTAACAAATGCTACAGCTATTGGCAGAAGTGCAAAAGCAACTACTAGTAATACAGTAATAATTGGTACGGATTCAGTAAAGGTTGGAATTGGTTTGTCACGAGACCTTGCCGGACCTCAAACGCTTTTAGGACCGCTGAATCCTGGATTGGAAATAAATGCCGATCGATCAAATTTTACTTATACAGGAGTTGGTAGCGGATTAAGATTTCGTCAATTAACTACAGCCAACACACCTCTTCCTGTTAACCCTGGTTCAGGTGTATTGGCTGTTAATGCAAGTGGAGATGTTGTTTATGTACCCGATAATGGTGGAGGTACTATAAATAATGCTAATAATGGCTTATCAATAGACCCTGCATTTCCTAATACAGTTCAGTTTGGTAATAATATTGCTGCAACAACTGCTCAATTGCTAAATGACAGAGAAGTTCCAATGCATAATCATAATATCATTTTCACTGACCCAGCCTTGCCTACAAGTGGTTTTAATAGAATTGGTCTTGGTATAGCATCTCCAGCAGCAAAACTTGATTTATACAATACAGATAATATCCCTGGTGTTAACATTACTACTAATTTAAGTACATCTTCTGCTAGTTCAACAGGATTACAAGTTTCAGCAAGTGGAGCAAGTTATGGAAACTGGGGAATAAATGCAAAAACAGTGTCGGGGATTGGTGGCTCCTTTCAAAATATAGCTCTTCAAGGCAATGCGTCAAATGCTTCGGGACAAAATTTGGGTGTTATGGGTTTAGCTAACTCTACAGTTGGTATTAATTATGGAGTTCAAGGTGTCGCGATTAATTCTACAGTTAAGAATTGGGGGATTTATGGACAAGCTCCTACTCCGGCAATAAGTCCATCAGATTATGCAGGATATTTTGACGGTAATGTAAATGTAAATGGAAGTTGTTTTAATACTACTGGTGGCGTATGGCTTGTTTCTGACCAAATATTTAAAACAAATGTGGATTCAATTTCAAATGCCTTAAATTTAATTAAACAATTTAAACCTAAAACATATTATATGGATACAACAAACAGATATGGTATGAATTTTTCAAGCAAACATCAATTAGGCTTTTTGGCTCAAGATGTTGAACAGATACTACCGGAACTTGTAAACCAAACGCAAAAATTAGCAGATATTGACTCTACAGGAAACGTAATTCATCCAGCCATTACTTATAAAGCATTAAATTATATTGAATTTATTCCATTATTGCTAAAGGGTATTCAAGAGCAAAGTAGAACTATTGATAGTTTAAAAACAAAAACAACTAAACAGGACTCTATTAATAGATCGTTACAAAATCAGCTAAACAATTTAAGTAATATTATTAATCAATGTTGCAGCAGTCATATTCCACCGCAAAATAATATTACAGCACCTATAGGTAAAAGTGATGTTTCTAATACAGATGTAACACTAACAGATGTACAGGCTGTGGTTTTGAGTCAGAATGTACCTAATCCTTATTCAGAACAAACAACTATTAGTTATTTTTTAACTGATGATGTAGGCAAAGCGCAGATGTTGTTTTATAATAATGACGGTAAACTTATACAATCAGTAGAACTTACACAAAGAGGACAAGGACAATTAAATGTATTTGCGCAGGATTTAACAAGCGGTATGTATAGCTATACTCTTGTGGTAGATGGCAGAATATTTGCAACTAAAAAGATGGTGAAACAATAAAGGGAAATTTCAACTTGATTAATCTTTAAACCTGACAGATTTTGAAAATCTGTCAGGTTTTTTTGTGCTTGGTATGGAAAACATGAGGAGAACGATAAACTGGCAACTGCGCCTGATTGTCGTGGAAATCCTTTTTATTCTTCTTTTTTCGGAAGAATAAAAAGATTGGAACAAAAGCAGGAAGGAACTTGATAGATGGCAGAAAGGTTGGTCGCCCAAATTATTTAAATATTGATGTTAGTGCGTGAATGTAATAAGATGCTTCTTTATTCGTAATTTCGCCGAAAATAAAAAAGAAAAAGATGGAAATTAAGACTGCGCAGTTTGTGATGAGTAATACGGATGTGGCAAAATGTCCGAAGCCGGAACTGCCCGAATATGCTTTTATCGGGAGAAGTAATGTGGGGAAATCGTCGCTTATTAATATGCTGTGCCAACGGAATAATATGGCGAAAACTTCGGGAAAGCCTGGGAAAACGCAGTTGATTAATCATTTTATTATAAATGGGAACTGGTATCTGGTGGATTTGCCGGGGTATGGCTATGCTCAGGTGTCGAAGGACAGGAAGGAAGTGTGGGTGAAATTTCTGCAGGATTATATATTGGAACGGCAAAACTTAATGTGTATGATGGTGCTGCTGGACTCGAGGATTCCGATGCAAAAGATTGATTTGGAATTTATGAACTGGCTGGGCGAAAACGGGATTCCTTTTGTGATGGTTTTTACGAAGATTGATAAACTATCGAAAAGGCAGTTTGCCGATAATATTGCGAAATATAAGGAAGATATGGGTGCGCATTGGGATGAGCTGCCACAGATATTTTATACTTCTGCAGAAAAAAAGACCGGGAGGGACGAGATTTTGGATTTTATTGCGAAGAGTAATAAATTGTTTAAAAAAGGATAGTCTTTGAAAATATTATACGTGATTGGAACGCTGATTAGGCTGATTGTTTAAGATTAAAAATGATTTTTTGTTTTGATTATAATTATGATTTTTGCCTTCGGCAATTAAGATTAAGGTTTTATAAAGAAAGAATAAATACCACTATAGCATCTATCCTTACTTAGAATTTCATTCCGTTTTGTATAAAATGTTTTAGTATTTGCCAAAGAATCTTATATTTGCACCCCCAAATAAAAAGGTTGGGAAACAATATAACAGTAAAATAAATAATAATATATAATATGAGTGTTTTAGAAAGATTACGTAAGCGTTCGGGATTATTAGTGGCAATAGTAGGTTTGGCGCTTTTGGCGTTTGTGCTTACCGGTTTGTTTGAGAGAGGTTCATCACTTTTTGGAAGTTCGGCAAGAGCAGTTGGCTCTATTGGCGGCAAATCGATTGATTATAATATTTTCAATGCCAAGGTTCAGGAAGCATTGGAAAACCAAAAGAAAAACAGTCAGAAAACTACTTTAACACCTGAGGAAACTGACCAGACAGTTCAGCAAGTTTGGAATCAGACTATCAACGAAGAGGTGATGAATAAAGAATATGCCAAGTTGGGTATCGCTATTTCGGATGAAGAATTATATGATTTAATGGTTGATCATCCACATCAGGCATTGGTAAGAAACCTTAGCGACCCTCAAACAGGAAAAGTTTCTCAAATGTTTGCTGACCCAAGAACAGGTCAGTTGAGCCCTGAAAAAATAAAGGAATTTACAAAAAAGATGACTGATGATCAGGAAGCTCAGTGGACTAAATTGGAAGAATACATCAAACAGGTGCGTATTGTAGAGAAATATAATAACCTTATAAAAAAAGGATTGTACATTCCTTCTGCTTTCGCAAAGCGTGATTATATTGCAACTAATACAAATGCAAGTATAAAATTTGTACTTAAAAATTACAAATCCGTTGTTGACAGCACAGTAAAAGTTACGGATGGTGATTTGGATAAATATTATCAGGCACACCAAAATGAATTTAAACAGGAAGCTTCGCGCAAGATTGAATATGTAGCTTATGATATTTTGCCTACTCAGGAAGATTTTGATGATGCTAAAAAAGCATTGCAGAAAATAGCTGATGAATTCAAAACTAAAAAAGCTACAGAAGATTCTTCATTTGTAATTGCTGAATCGGAGTCAAGAAATTTTGATATGACTTATCATAACAAAGGAACTTTGTCGCCAATGATTGATACAACAATGTTTAGTTCTGAAATAGGAACAGTGGTTGGGCCATATTTAGAAAATGGCAGTTTTAAAATTTCAAAATTGATTTCTACAAAGACATCTGCCGATTCAGCACATGTTCGTCACATATTAATTGCTTATAAAGGTGCTTCTCAGGCACCGCCAACTTGCACACGTTCAAAAGAACAAGCGAAGAAAATGGCAGACAGCTTAATGAATATATTGAAAAACAAAAAAGGAGATTTCAAAGATTTTGTAGCTAAATTTTCTGATGATTTGGGCGGTAAAAATGCAGTTGTAGATCCTAAGAATCCAAAGAAATTTGTGATGGGAAAAGATGGTGATTATGGCTGGGTGAATCCTAAAAGTCAATTTGTAGAGCCATTTAAAAATGCAGGACTGGATGGTAAAAAAGGAGATTTCGTGGTAGCTGAAGCACAATTTGGTTTTCATATTATTGAAGTGCTGGATACAAAAGGAAAAGTGCCTAAAGTGCAGGTTGCAACTATTGACAGTAAAGTGGAACCTAGTAACAAAACAATGCAGGGAATATTTGTGAAAGCGAGTGAATTTGCCGGTAAAAATACTACTAATGATATGTTCCAAAAAGCTGTTATCGACCAGAAATTAAATAAACGTATTGCCGATAATATAAAAGAAAATGATAAAACTATTGCAGGTATTGAATCTCCAAGAGGTTTGGTAAGATGGGTTTATGATAATAAAAAAGGAACAGTATCCGAGCCTCAGCAGTATGGTGAAAAATTTGTAGTAGCTTCGATAACTGAAGTTAGAGAAAAAGGCATTGCCCCACTTGAACAAGTGAAAGATGATGTAACTGCAAAAGTAATTAAAGAGAAAAAAGCTGAACAATTTACAACAGAATTAACAGCTGCAATGGCTGGAGGAGCAACAATAGATGCCATTGGAAGTAAAATGAAATTGGCTGTTGAACAAGCGCCAACTGTAAATTTCAATACTACTTCTATTCCGGGGTCGCCTAACGAACCAGCAGTAATGGGTGCTGTATCAGCATTAAAAGCAAAATCACTAAGCAAACCAATCATCGGAAAAGAAGGAGTAGTGGTAGTTTTTGTTGATACTAAAACTGATGCTCCGGCACAAAAAGATTATAAATCACAACAGACACAGGAACTTACTCAATTAGGATCGCGTGTGGATTATGAAGTATATGATGCTTTGAAAAAGAATGCTAATGTGGAAGAACATTTAGTGAAATTTTATTAAGAAGTATTAAGTATTAAGTATGCTTTGTGATAAAAGAGGGATGACGAAAGTTGTCCCTCTTTTGTTTGATGGAACGCAGATGACGCTGATTGAGCAGATATAAAATGATTTAAAATCATACTTAATCATAAAAATCAGCGTTACCTGCGTTCCATTATAAAGTTATTCTTCTTTTTTTGTTTTTAAGCATTATTACCTCCAAAAGGGCTTGAAGCCCTTTCGGAGGTGGTACTAAGAAGGACAACTTTCGATGTTCTTAAAATTTTGTTTATTAACAATTGTTATAATAATGTCATATTTCTCTTGGTGGTTACAAAATTATATTTACTTTAGCCATCTCAAATATGAAACTTCAAAAACATATCTTTCAAATTCTCTTTCAGGCTGAAGCCCCGAAAGCCTTGATTCCCTATATATATATATAT
>CAIQBY010000012.1 GCA_903870175.1 uncultured Bacteroidota bacterium | reverse complement strand
CGAACACAATTCTATTAATTGCTTACACTTTCCTCTTGATAACAAAGCCATTCTCCACCTTCTCAAATCCAATTTTCGGATAATAATCAAGCGCTGCATCCGCTGAAAGCAGCAATAACATAGTCTGTTCGCCAATAGTTTCCTGTGTTATTTCTATCAGCGATTTACCAATACCTCTCTTCTGATATTCTTTTTTCACTGCCAAATCAGAAAGATAACAGCAATAATTAAAATCAGTAAGCGACCTCGCAATACCTATTAATACTACACCATCCCATGCCGACACTATTAAATTAGAATGGTCAAGCATCCGTTTTATTCTTATCACATCATCCACAGGCCTGTTAATTCCCGAACTCTTGAATACCTCCACAACCGCTTCGGCAGTCACTTTCGCATTTATTTTAAATTGTATTTTCATCTCTATTGCTTTCGGACAGCAAAGGTATTTATTATTCCAATTCGCCAACATTTATAAATCAGACTTTACCCATACAATATTTTAGTATTTTAGCACACCAAAATAACCGCATCCATTTATGGAAGGACATTTCCTTGAAGAATATAAAATCGTGCCTCCTGCAATAAGTACTGCGGGCGTGTATTTTTTTACTACCGATAGTGGTGTAGTTTACGAAGTTCGGTTCGGTCGCCGCCAGGATAATATTCTGCATGCAACCATTGTTTTCGGTGTTCTTAATGACGAATATGATGGTGAAGAATACACAGTAACCAATAGGGGAGAGCTGTACAGAGTAATGAGCACTATCGTTAAAATTTCAAGAATGTTTATGGCCGAACACCCTAAAATGATGACTTATGAATTTACCGGCCTTGCCAGAGAAGGGGAGTCAAAGGATAAATTAACAACCCGTATTCAGTTGTACAAACGGTATCTTCCATTGATTTTTGATGAACATTGGAAATACGATTTCTCTCAGGGAAACACTATTGTAGTCAATCGTATTAAATAAGAAACCCCGATAATTCGGGGTTTCTTATTTTCTTATTCTTTTAATTCAGAACGTCATTGCGAGGATTTTTCATCCGAAGCAATCTATTTATTTCTTATTCTTCTCCTGTTCCTTCTTCTCGAATTCCTTCTGTTTCTCAATGTTATCAATAACACCTTCCAGCTGTTCACTGTCAATTCTCTTGGCTTTTATTATTTTATTTTCATCAAGTAAATAAATCACCGGAGTACTGTATATATCATAAATCTGCTTCGTTACCGCTCTGTTATATTCATCCGGCTGATGCACATTTATAAAATGCATATCATTTTCCCTGATAAACTTCCGCCATTCCTCCGGTTTATCTTCCGTTTCAATTGTGTACACCTCAACTCCTTTTGCTTTCAACTTTTCATTATAAGCTTTCACTAATTTAGGAACTTCTTTTTTACAGTGTCCGCAGCCATGGTCCCAGAAAATCACCACCGTATATTTTGCTTTTATATCATACAATGAAATATTTTTCCCCAATGAATCCGGCATAATAATACCCGGCGCTTTTTTACCAATCAATAAAGGTTTGATAGTCATTGCACGTTTAGTAATCTTATACATCTGAGTAGAATCAACCCAAGGCGTTTGTTTGGTCATATAATATTTTTCCACCATATGCTCGAACACCGCATCCATTCCCATAATCTGAGAACTTTCATAAGTATAAGTCAGCCAATAAACCATATACTTAAACATTTCAGGATTAGCTCTTGCTTTTTCAATAAGATAATCCGCCGAAATATTAATCGAATCAGGTGTTTGCGGTGTAAGCTTATCCATGTATTGCTTTATCTTATTATTGAAAATAGGTGTGCGCAACAACCTGTCATCAGTAAAATCAATATTATCGAAGAAATGTGTTTTATAATAATGATAAGCAAAAGTAGTATCCTTTTTTCCATTGGATAATATCGGAGCTTCCGGAATTACAATCTCATCCATTGCTTTAAACAACTTTGCAAGAAACAGTTTCGAATTATTTTTAATGAAATTATCTTTGTAATCCTTCACCTCTTTATCAATTGCAATAAGTTGGTCTTGATAAATTTTTATCGAGTCGTTTCCTTTCTTCAAAGCGTTCATTCTATTGCGAAGCGGCTCCACTTGTTTTTGTTTGTCCGACATGAAGTGCTGGTAATCATAAAAGAATTTGTTCTCTTCCGAACCTTTTACAACCATTGTTTTCACATAGTCCATTGTATCAGTTTCTAAAGTAAAATTCTGGTCAGCATCCATCACAAAATCAAAATATCGGCCTTTATTAGGAGGCACAAATAAATAAATACCTTCAGGATTTTTCTCTTTTCCCGAGAATATTACTTCTCCTTTGGCATTTACTTTTGCCGAATCTTTAATGTATTGCTTATCGCCATAATAATTAGCTAACAGGCATTTGTCGCCTTCCTTCAAACCTTTTGCGATAATTTTAATGTTGTACCCTTCAGGGTTTCCGGCATTCAATGCCGTTGAGACAAGAATTGAAATTGCTGTAATTGTTTTAGTAAGTGCTTTGTTCATATATAGTTTTATTTTTTTGCGATTGCGAAGTTAATAAATTTCTTCTGCAATTTTTATTCCAAAAAATGTTAAGAAAGATAAAAAGTTCAGAAGACAATAATAGGTATTTTGTTCTTAAAGTTTCCTGTTCTCTTTATGTCGATTGGAATCTCGTCCTGTTTTCTTCTCTAAATTTGCTTCAAGTGCTTTGGTTAAATCAACTCCTGTTTGGTTTGCAAGACAAATTACTACGAACAAAACATCGGCTAGTTCATCAGCCAGTTCTTTATCTTTATCTGTTTCCTTAAACGACTGCTCCCCGTATTTCCTGGCAATAATTCTTGCCACTTCTCCAACCTCTTCAGTTAACATTGCCATATTGGTGAGTTCATTAAAATACCGAACACCAATAGACTTTATCCATTCATCAACTTTTTCCTGAGCTTCTTTTATTGTCAATTCGTTCATTTGTCAAATAGTAAATTATATTTTGTCCAATTCGCTTTTCACAAACTCTGCAAGTTCTTTTACATACCCTTGAGAAAAGTTAAACTCAATGCCCGCAGTTTTATATATTTCGGGAATTGATTTAGTATAACCTAATCTTAAAGCAGCTTCATAATCGTCCAATGCCTTTTCAGGGTTTCGTTTGTAATTGCGCCATACCGCTATTGCACCAAGTTGCGCCATTCCATATTCAATATAATAAAACGGCACTTCAAATATATGCAACTGATTTTGCCAGCTACGCGATTTCACATTTTCAATCCCTGTCCAGTCTACTACTTTACTATTAAATTGATTGATTACATTTTCCCATCCTTTCATTCTTTCATCTACCGAATGTGTTGGGTTTTCATATATCCAGTGTTGGAATTTATCAACGGCAGCTATCCAAAGTAAAGTTTTTAAAGCATCCTGAAGCTGTTCTTTTTTAGCGCGTTTTAAGTCATCAGCATTTTTGAAAAACACATCCCAGTGTTCCATACTTATTAGTTCCATTGACATAGAAGCTAATTCGGCAACTTCAGAAGGGAAGCTTTTGAAGTCGGTTATTTCCAAATCTCTTGTAACAAACGAATGAATAGCATGCCCGCCTTCGTGGACCATAGTTACTAAATCGCGATGTGCGCCTACAGAATTCATGAAAATAAAAGGAACCCCAATTTCATATAAAGGATAATTATATCCTCCGGGAGCCTTACCAATTCGGGATTCTAAATCAAGATGCCCCATTGATTTCATAATGTTAAGCACTCTGGAATAAAGCGGACGAATAGTATTAAAACATTCTATGGATTTATTAATAAGTTCTTCACTGGTATCAAAAGGATGCAAGGCAGGTTTTCCTTCCACATCTACATCCATATCCCATGGTCTTAAAGTTTCCAGATTCAATGCTTTTTTTCGCTCCATTGAAGATTTTTCAGCAAGAGGAAGAATTTCTTTTGCAATGGATTGATGAAAACTAAAACAATCCTCAACTGTATAATCAAATCGTCCAAGTTCAGCGAATTTATAATCTCGATAGTTTTTAAACCCCGCATTTAAAGCCACCTGATGGCGCAGTTTTACCAACTCCGTAAATAAATCATTGAGCTTATCCTTATCTTCCTCTCTTCTTTTTTGAATAAGATTAAATATCTGTTCTCTCACATTTCTGTCCACATCTTTCAAATAGCTTGCAGCTTTTTGCATCGTAATCTTTTCGCCTTTCCATTCAATTGTCATCGCTCCTGTTATTGCTCCATACTTTTGCGATTCAGTTGAAAGCTTAGTCTGCAAAGGAATATTTTCTTCACGATAAATTTCCAATGCTTTTTTTACTCCTCTTATATATATATGATATGACTTTTCATCAAGTTGGCTTAAATAGGGCGAAGCAACTAGTTTTTTATTTAATTCATTTGAATAAGGAGCAATATTGGGTTCTATTTCCTCTACAAAAAAGGTAAAAGATTTAGTTAATTCTTCATTTGTTGTATCGCAAGTCATTTTAATATAACGCCAACCCATGTCTTCGCTCAATACTGCCTCGAGCTCACTTCTATCCAACAGCCATTTTTTTAATTCTTCTATTGAGTTAATTGACCTTTTTTCTAAATCTTTATAATAGGTTTCAATTTTTGCCCATGAATCAATTGTAATTTCCTGAGGCAAAAATTGCCGAACCGGTTTTGTAATTTCTTTGCTTTCCATAAAAAATAAAAATGTTTATTTCGTT
>CAIQBY010000011.1 GCA_903870175.1 uncultured Bacteroidota bacterium | reverse complement strand
TATTAAAATTTAATTACTTAATAAAATAAAGAATGAATTATGTAAGTTATATCTTAAATAATGTAATCGTGTTCGTGAAAAAAGCGGACAATTTTGCACTTTAAGATTTTAAAAGTAAATAATAAATAAAATAACAAAATAATAAAAACAAAAAAATGGAAATCTTAATCACCTTATCATTAGTAGCTGCAGGACTTTTATGTTTCTGGCTTTTTTACAAATCAATTAACTTTTTTGAAAACATTTAACGAACATGACACTATTATTTATTTTATCAATCGCGGTTTTCTGTTACTTAATATATGTACTGATAAAACCGGAAAAATTCTAATCTGCAAGGTTGGAAAATTTGAACTAGAAACTTTAACACATTAATAGATGAATACAGAATTAATAGGAGTAATTGCCACTTTCGCAATCACGGTATTGCTGGCAATTCCATTAGGAAAATACATAGCAAAGGTATTTAACAATGAAAAAACAATACTTGATTTTATCGCTCCGGTGGAACGGTTTATATTTCGCATTTGCGGTATAGATACAAGTAAGGAAATGAACTGGAAGCAACATTTAATGGCGTTGCTAACCATAAATATGCTGTGGTTTGTGTATGCTTTTGTATTGCTTTATACACAAGGCAGCCTGTTCCTGAACCCTGACGGCAATCCATCCATGACATCGGATTTAACCTTTAATACAGCCATCAGTTTTCTGGTGAATTGTAATTTACAGGATTATTCGGGTGAAACAGGGGCAACGTATTTAACACAGCTTTTTGTTTTTAACTTCCTGATGTTCATGTCTGCAGCTACAGGAATAGCAGCATTGGTAGTTGTTTTTAACGCAATGCGGGATAAAGTAACAGATAAGCTTGGCAACTTCTTTGTGATATTTACCAAAACCATCACCCGTCTATTATTGCCGTTAAGTATTGTGATAGCAGTGTTGCTTGTGTTTAACGGCACACCTGCCAGTTTCCATGGAAAGGACAGTATAATAACAATGCAGGGCGATACCGTTCAAGTTTCGCGTGGTCCGGCAGCAGGAATGATAGCAATAAAACATTTAGGAACTAATGGAGGAGGCTGGTTTGGAGCTAACTCGGCACATCCATTGGAGAACCCAAATTACTTTACCAATATGCTCGAAATGGTGGTACAGGTTCTTATTCCTATAGCAATGATTTTTGCGCTTGGCTTCTATATTAAAAGAAAGAAATTTTCGTATGTGATTTTCGGAGTGATGACTGTGGGGATGCTCACTTTGCTGATTCCGACAATGATGGCGGAAATGAAAGGAAACCCTGCCATTACTCACATGGGGATCAATCAGCAAATGGGTGCTACTGAGGGAAAAGAAGTGAGGTTTGGAGCTGCCGCATCAGGCTATTGGAGCATTGTGACAACTATTATATCTACCGGTTCGGTAAACTCTATGCACGACAGTTCGATGCCGCTTTCGGGAAATATGCAACTATTGGGAATGATGGTTAATAGCTTTTATGGAGGATGCGGAGTAGGAATTTTGAACTATTATATATTTATAATAATCGCGGTATTCATTTCAGGATTGATGGTAGGCCGAACACCCGAATTTTTAGGGCGAAAGATAGAAGCGAGAGAAATGAAGATTGCTACTTTGATTGCCTTGCTGCATCCATTCATAATATTAGTAGGTACAGCTTTATCATCATTTACATTAGTACATTACCCGAATGCCGACTGGGCGGTGAAACCTTCTACATGGCTTAATAACCCGGGATATCATGGTTTTTCGGAAATGCTTTATCAGTATACTTCCTGTGCGGCCAATAATGGCAGTGGTTTCGAAGGCTTGGGAGATAACAATGTTTTCTGGAATGTTACAACTGGTTTTGTATTAATACTTGGAAGGTATCTTCCGATTATCGGTCCACTTGCAATTGCAGGAATTCTGGCTAAGAAGAAGTATATTCCGGAGTCAGCAGGCACGTTAAGAACAGATACCGGCACATTCGGTTTGATGACGTATGCAGTTATAATGATTATTGCAGCATTGGCATTTTTCCCGGCATTAGTGCTTGGTCCGATAGCAGAATATTTTAGTTTATATCATCATTAAGAAATTATAAAATCATGAGCAAATCAACAAATAAATCATTGTTTCAAAAAGAGCTTGTTACAGAGGCTTTAAAACAATCATTCGTAAAATTACATCCTAAAGCGATGGTAAAAAATCCAGTGATGTTCTGTGTAGAAATAGGAACTCTGGTAATGCTTATTGTAACAGTAAGTATTTTAATAAATAAAAATACTTCTCAAGGGAGCATAGGTTATAATCTATTTGTATTAATAGTATTGTTCCTTACTATTCTGTTTGCAAATTTTGCAGAAGCGATAGCAGAAGCAAGAGGCAAAGCACAGGCAGAATCGTTGCGCAAGACACGTGAAGAAACACCCGCAAAAAAAGTGTTTCCTGTTGGTGAACTAAGAGTGGATGAAATAAAAGTAGTATCGTCATCCGAACTCGTAAAAGGAGATATTTTTATTTGTGAAACCGGAGATATTATTCCTACTGACGGTGAAATAATTGAAGGACTTGCAACGATTGATGAATCGGCAATTACCGGAGAGAGCGCACCGGTAATACGTGAATCGGGCGGAGATAAGAGTTCGGTAACGGGAGGAACAAAAGTATTGTCTGATAAAATTAAAGTGCGTGTAACTACAGAACCTGGTGAATCATTCCTTGATAAAATGATTGCTTTGGTGGAAGGAGCAAGCCGTCAGAAAACACCAAATGAAATAGCATTGACTATTTTACTGGCAGCGTTTACACTTGTGTTTATAATTGTATGCATAACCTTGAAACCATTTGCTGATTATGCAAACACGCCTATAACTATTGCAGCATTAATTTCATTGTTTGTTTGCCTTATTCCAACAACAATCGGAGGATTGCTTTCGGCAATTGGTATTGCAGGTATGGATAGAGCATTGCGTGCCAATGTAATTACAAAATCAGGTAAAGCTGTAGAAACTGCCGGAGATATTGATGTGTTGCTTCTTGATAAAACAGGAACAATAACAATAGGTAACCGGAAGGCAACACATTTTTATCATGCAGACGGAGTAGCAGAAGAACATTTTATTGAATGCTGTGTTTTGGGCTCATTGGCAGATGAAACACCGGAAGGAAAATCAATTGTGGAGCTGGCAAAAACAAAAGGAGCAAAAACAAAAGCTACAGATACTTTGCTGAATGAAGCAATATTCATCAAGTTTACTGCAGAAACAAGGTCGAGTGGAATAGAATTGAAAAACGGCAGAAGAATACGGAAAGGTGCATCAGATGCGATTAGAAAGAATGCAATAAAAGCCGGATACGAATATTCTTCGGGCATAGAAAAAATTGTAAACGGAATTTCTGCAAACGGAGGAACACCTCTTGTTGTTTCGGAAAAT
>CAIQBY010000010.1 GCA_903870175.1 uncultured Bacteroidota bacterium | reverse complement strand
TCGAAAATTATCTGACAGACTTCTGCATGACCTGTTCGTCCGGTGCATACTTCCTTGTAAGAAGGATTTTTGATGGTGCCTCCCGCAAAGCCTGATGTAACTGACAATACGCCATCCAATAATTGAAATTGTGCTTCTACGCACCAAAAACATCCTGCTCCAAAAGTTGCTGTATCCATATTAGTTGATTTTATTTGTGTGGGTTGCGAACTTGATTTACTCGCTTTATAATCCGTTCGGTTTTGTGCGCACGACGTTATTGCAGCAGTGATGATGAGTGGGAGAAATAGTTTTTTCATAGTTATTGATAAACAATTGTGTTGGGTAAAAGTTTAAACTGTACAATTATTTAATCATGCAATATTACTCAAGTTTGTTCATTGATTTATCAAAACCTGAACATTTAACTTGATTTATTGAGCAGTTATTTATTTTCCGGAGCGGCTTTATTTCCTGCTTTAGTCCCCAATCTGCATCTCAATCCAATAGTCATCTGCTGAACCTTCCATTTTCCGTTCTCAGAATAATATTTATCTCGTATTAAATTCATCATTCCGTAATAGTAATTTGCTTCAAGCAAAAACCTGTCAGATAACTTGTAAATTAATCCTGTTTTTGCTCCGAAGTCAAATGTGCTATTACCAATTGATTTTATAGTAGTGGGGTAAATATAATCAACTACAATTTGTCCCGTATTTTGCTCCCAACTTGAAAACAAAAGGGCTGCTTGAAATCCTAAATTGAAATTAAATCTTTTATAGTTATAACCAAAGTAAAAAGGCAATCCAATGCAGGAAATATGTCGCGTTACATTATAAGTACTATAATTTTCCACTTCTGTATTTGATGCAGCATTCCATTTAAAATACTCAACAACTCCATCTTCTCTTCCATTAATTTGTGAAAATAAAAGTTCCCAGCCGAATGTAAATTTATGCTTCAAATGAACATTGAAAAATAAACCATATTGTTCAGACAATTGAATATGATTTTTACCAGAAACATTGTAGCCTCCATTGGCAAGGGGTTGCCCATATGGATTTGTGGACACTGAATTAATATAACTTGCTCCACCATTTGCTTTTATTCCAATATCAAGTTTTCCTGGTACATCATCATTATCATCAGGGAATTTTTCTATTGAACATAAATTGTATCGTATTCCAATTGTTGCCTGCTGAACTTGCCATTTCCATGTCGTTCTATAGTCTTTATCTACATTTAAAACATTCTTTAATCCGTAATAATAATTCGCTTCAATAGAAAATTTATTTGATAGTTTGTAGGTTAATCCTGCTCTGGCTCCAAAATCATAGGCGATTACATACTATGATTATATTTATGTTCATACGTTATAATATTGCCATTATTATAATATTGCTCATTTGATACAGTATTGCTTGCTAAAGAATAGTTATACTGCAAACCAAGATTAATATTTAACCTGTTGAAATTATAACCCACGTAAACGGGAATGCCCAAATAATAAAGTGTACTTGCCAATACGAAATTATCCTTGTTACTAGTAGCATGTCCGCTGGTGTCTAGTGCAGGGAATTCAACAAATTCTTTCTCTTTAATTTGCGTAAATAACAATTCGGCACCCAAAGAAAATTTATGCGGAAGATGAAGATTGAAATAAAATCCGCCTTGGTAGCTCGGCTGTATATAATTTTTAGTAGTTGCATCGTTAAATGAATTGTCAATATTCATACGACTTGCCCCGCCATTTGCTTTTACACCAATATCAAATTGTGCGAATGTATTAAAATGAAATGCAACTAATAAAATGATTACAGCAGGCAGGTTAATTTTTTTCATGTTTAAGGATAACGCATAAAACGTTTTAATATTGTTTAAAAGGAAACTCAGTAATTAATTATTTTGGTCCTGATAGAACAAATTTGTGTTTCTACTTTAAAGACGCAAGGATTATTTTTGGTTGCTTTAAATTACCTTTTAATTATGTCTTCCCCTTAATAATAATTCTTTTTTCTTTCCGTTTCGAT
>CAIQBY010000009.1 GCA_903870175.1 uncultured Bacteroidota bacterium | reverse complement strand
GGTTATTTTGACTAAAAATAATAATAAGATTATTACTTATTATCTATGGAAGAAGTTGAATCTTCAGTTATTTTTAATCGTTTTTCAATTTTATAAATTCGTTTTTCAAGTTTAAGTTTTTCTTCTTTTAGTTCGGCTACTTGTTTTTCTAATTGATTCACCTCATCAGCTTTCAATTTTAGCTCTTTTGTTCTATTTGCTAATGCCTGTAAAGCAATCATATTTATTCCATCAATATCAGAAGTGGTAATAGTGGTATCACTTTCTCCAAAATTAAAAGCTGCAAATAAATCCTGTGCCATAGGTCCAATATGCCGGATAGATGGGGATTGTGTTTTGTAATTCCAACTTGTTATAGGGAGTGCTGCTAATTTTCCCAAAATCATTTCACCATCAATAGATTTAAAATGCTCCTTTTTATTTTTGTCAGAAGTAGTTGACCAAGAACCTGCTCCCGGCGCAAGTGAAACAAAATTAGTTTGAGTAGGATCAGAATAAAAAATGGTGCCGCCTGATGCTTTTACCCAAAATTGATTGTTTGCAGTATTTTGAGAAACAGGTAAGGAAGTATTACTGTAATAAGTATTATCAGACCAAATAAAACATCCTGTCTTACCATTACTATGCGTTTCATCACCCATAGTTACGGAATATGCTCCATCAGCTACTGTATAATAACCAAAAGCGGCAGCATAGGGGGCAAGCGCTTGATTATGATAGCCTATAGAAGTAGATCCAATTCCAGTTGTATAAGAATTTCTGCCTAAAGCCACAGAATATGCTGCAAATGCTTCGGCATTATTTCCCATAGCGACAGCAAATTTACCTTGAGTTAAACAATTATAACCCATTGCAACTGCAAAAGAATCAGTAACAAGAGTTGCACTAGTTTGCCCAAAAGCAACAGAGCCTATTCCCCTTGCTATAGTACCGTAGCCTGTGGCAAAAGAATAATTACCAACATTGGCATCGTTCCATTGTGTTGCCGATACAGTTCCAGCTCTAAATGCGGATTTTTTAGGATACCAGAACATGTAAGTTCCTGCTCCCGGATTCATTGTAGTTCCTGTTCCGAAAGTACCTTGAGAAATAAATCCATCGTTACCAACAATGTGTACAGAAGCAACAGGAGCTGCAATTCCAACTCCAATTTTCCCTGCGCTTGTAATTCTCATTTTTTCAGTATTGTTGGTTTTTATTACAAAATCCGCCGCATTGGTAGTACCAATAAAATCAGTTGCTCCTGCATTATTTCCTGATACTTGCCAGTCAGCTACTATACAGTTTAAAGCATATGTTGCTGTATCCGAATGAATGGAATGATTAGAATTTGTTGAACTTCCTGAAGTTGTTGAATAATTTGAGGATCCTGATGTAGTAGCATATACAGCAGAATCAGAAGGTGAAGCATGAATAGCATACAATGCAGTATCAGCAGTGTGAGCTACATTTGAATTATAAGCAAAAAGAGCTGTATCCGAATTATTATCTTTAGCAGGTACCCAATTTATCCCATTCCATTTTAATAATTTTCCTATTGAGGTGCCTGTGGTATCGACATCTGTTAAATCATTAATTGAAATAGGAGAGGTTATATTACCTGCCTTTAAAGAATACAAAGAGTAAGGTACTGACAGCAATTGTGAATTATCCATTGTTACAAATGAAGTACCACCTGTAGGATCCATTTCTACTTTTAAATATTTACTTGCACTGCCCCAGTTAATAAGATTAAAATTTGTCTGGCTTCCTGCACCTGTGGTAACTCCCTGACCAATAATTATTGCAAACAATCCAAATTGATTTGTAGTAACAACATGTGTTTCCTGCCATTCCAAAGTGCCAGCGGCAGAACCGGAGTAAATTCCTATTCTAATATTAACAGGTGAATTATTAATAGAAATACCATTTACATCCACAGCTATAGCCTGATAATTTATTCCCTGTGGTACATTCTGACTTATGCCTAAAGACACCATTAACATAAATGTCACGGCAAAAAACAGTTTCATTTTTTTAAAATACATCTTACTTTTGATTTAAAGTTTGTTCAATTCTATTTAATCTGTTTTCAAGCGAATTAAAATCCAAATCCATTTTCAGCTCTGATTTTATAGTTCCTGTTTGTTTTATTTTTTCGGATAACTCTCTTGTTGTTTCTTCCAATCCCTTAATACCTGCAAATGTAACCCCATCAATATCAACAGTGCTAATTGAATAATTATTTTCACCAATATTGAATGCAGAATAAAAATCTTGAGCCATTGGTCCGATATGATAAATATGTTTATCCTGCGATTTATAATTCCACTTGGTTATTTTAAGTTCAAGTATTTTTTCTAAAATATCTTGGGTATTAACTTCAATAAAATTTGTCTTTTTATTTCTATCCGAAACACTTGCCCAATCCTTCTTTAAGTCCTGAGCACATGCGTTTTTCGGATGCAAGAATAAAATACCTAAAAATATAAGTTGAAGTAATGT
>CAIQBY010000008.1 GCA_903870175.1 uncultured Bacteroidota bacterium | reverse complement strand
TTAATTATTGTTCTAAAAATTCTTTTCTGTCAATTCATACTAATTCTTTCTAAAAAAGTCCCGTTTCGGCTTTCGCCAAAACGGAACTTGATTTTATTTGTAACTTACTTTTCATTCTAAAATTCTACAAATCAAAAATTCTAAAATTCCTCCTTTTAATTAATCTTCTTCCCGCCAAATGGCTGAGACGGCGGACCACCACCGGCAGTGTTGTGCGCCGTTACTTTTGCCCATAGTATATTACCTGCGTATCCTGCCGGCAATACAATAGTGATGTTTACTTTGCTGAACACCGGATCCGGCTGCGTAACAGGAACATAAGATGTTGCATCCGAAGGGTCGCCTTTGGTAATTTCCACTGTGTAATCACATCCTTCAATTCCTTCGTACTTAATATCGGCAGTGCCCGGATATTTGCCTTGTTCCATAGTGCAGTGCTGCACCTGTTCCGGTTCTTTGGCATCTTCGGCAGTTGCCGATGTAAGGATGTAACCCAGCGTTTTCAACAAATCAATGTTTCCCGGATTGTTCTGCTGCACTATTACAGCTTCAGCATTAAAAATTTCACAATTTTTAATGTTCTGTTTGTTTTTCAGAGCTGTAGCTGCAATAGCAGCATCGTCTGCTTTTTCTTCACCGAGAATTGCCTTACTCGCACCATCTGCGCCATTCTGGACAAGTGCGCCCTGAGCCACAATCACAGGGTCGGGACTGTCAGCCATGTTGCTTGCCACTTTTGCAGCCAGGTCTCTGTTGTCGCCCGCATTGTCGCGAAGTGACATTTTCTTTACTTTCTGTTCTAATTTTTTAGACATTTTTAATAAAATTTACTATTAATAAACTCCCGTTTTTATCGTTGCTCAACTCCCTCTTACAACAGGTTTGTAATTCCAAGGACTTATTAATGTTAAGTTATATTATTCGTTCTGTTTTCCTATATCATTGATTACAAAGTTATTTACTTGTACAAGTACCGCTTTTTGTTCCAAAACCGGGTCAATTTCTGGACCTGCAGAGGAGCTCTGTAGTATTGCATTGTCGTTCTGCAGGTCCACATTGTTGTTCTGCAGTACAACATTATGGCTCTGCAGTACTGCAAAATCGTTCTGCAGTACCACATTGTTGTTCTGCAGTACAACAAAGTGGTTCCGCAGTACTGCAAAACTGTTTTGCAGTACAACATTATGGCTCTGCGGAACCTCTTTTTGGAAATTTCGGCATTTATTATTTTCGAGATACACCTATATAGTATAGTGTTTAATCTTTTGTTCCACTTTTGCGAGAACAAAAAAGCGCAACTTACCGAAAGTATTAAAAGGTGGTTAAGCTTTACGTGTGTGTGTGTGTGTGTGTGTGTGTGTGTGTGTGTTTAGAAACAGGGCGTTTCAGAGCATCCATCAAAAAGTTTGCTGTGTAAGGGATTGAAAAGGTTGGATGCATCATTGTTTTTTATTTTCCTTCGACATTTCGACAAGCTCATTACAGGCGATTCTCAGGGTGACAGTTTTATTCTGTCGGCGAAAGTAATCAATTAAACTATCAATGCAAGAAAAGAAAGTGAAGTTTTTGAAAATAAGGGGGCAGCCCTAATATTTATATATATAAAAACCTTAAGGAACATCAATTGACGAATACTAAATAAAAGGTGAAGTACTCACACAATACTTTTGGCCCAACTATTTATTATTAACTTTGCATCCCGAAATAATAATAATAATTATTAAAAACTTAAAATAATACCAATGAAAACAAAAAAATTAAAAACAATTGCGGCAGTATTACTAATTACCGGCGGCAGTATTATTACAAATGCTCAGACATTAAAAGTTCCTGCACCTAGCCCGCTGCAAACACTAAAACAAGCGTTTGCCTTGTCGGATATTACCATTGAATATTCGCGTCCGGGAGTTAAAGGGCGTGTAATATATGGCGACGTGGTTCCTTTCGGGAAAATATGGCGCACCGGTGCAAACGCTACTACTAAAATTACTTTTGGTGAAGATGTAAAAGTGGAAGGTAACGCTGTGGCTGCCGGCACCTATGGCATTTACACAGTACCTAACAAGGACAGCTGGGAAATAATGCTTTATAAAGATCTTACACTTGCAGGCAACGTTGCCGAATATAAAAAGGAAAATGAATTGTTACGATTTACTGTAAAACCAACAGCCTTGGGTAATAAAGTAGAAACTTTTACTATTAATGTTGCTGATGTATCACCTGCAAATGCAAACATTGAGCTTGTTTGGGAAAATACACGAGTTGCATTTTCGGTTACTGCCGATATTGATTCTAAAATAATGAAGAACATTGAAACGTCATTGGCAAAGGATTCCCGCCCATACTTTCAGGCTGCAGGATACTATTATGATAATAATAAAGACTTGAAAACTGCATTGGAATGGGCTAACAAAGCAACTGAAATGAACCCGAAGGCATATTATATGTTTATGCTGAAAGCAAAAATTGAATACAAAATGAAGGATAATAAAGCAGCAACTGCAACAGCCGAAAAAGTTATTGCATTGGCTAAAGAAGATAAAAATGATGATTATGTAAAGCAGGCTGAGAAGCTTATTGCAGAAGCAAAAAAGTAAATTGTCATCGATTATTTATGTAAGGAATCCTGCAATATATGCAGGATTTTTTATTTTGCAGAAGTGTGGTTATTATAAAAATACTGGATTAGAAATGATAAAATCATCACCATCAAACAACCGATAACATTAAGCCATAAAAAAGCGGTAAGATTGGTAATCCATGCATAAACAATGAATGATTCGGCTATTAAAGCCGCATAAAACACAGCGTTTCCACTTATCTTTTTCATGTAAAAGGCAACAAGAAATATTCCAAGTATAGTACCATAAAACAAGGAACCCAATATATTTACTGCTTCTATCATGTTGCCCAGTTTGCTTGCATACAAAGCAGCAATAATGCAAAACATTCCCCAAAAAACTGTTGCCCAGCGGGATGCTGACAGATAATTTTTATCACTTCCCTGCTTTTTAAACAATCGTTTATAAAAATCTACAACAGTAGTGGATGCCAATGAATTCAAGCCACTTGCAGTTGACCCCATAGCTGCAAGAAATATTATAGCAATTAATAAACCTATTATTCCTACGGGCATTTGCTGTGTTACAAAAGTGAGGAAAATATAATTTATATCATTTGTGTCAGCAAGTCTACTATTCCTTTCCATCAATGTTACAGCCTCTTTCCGAATGGCAGTATTTTTTTTATCAAACACCTGAAGCTGCTCTCCGGCTTCATCTGCTGCCTTTGTATTATTAGTATGAATAGCATCTACAAGATTATTTATGTAAACTTGTTTTTGTTTAAATACAATTTCATAATCACTTTCCAGCATTTTATATTGTTCTTTAAACTCACTGTTTTCAATACGATTAACTTCCACCTTATTAAACATTAAAGGCGATTGATGAAACTGATAAAAAGTAAAAACCAATACTCCAATCAACAGAATAAAAAACTGCATCGGTATCTTTACAAGTCCGTTCATAATTACACCAAGCCGGCTTTGAGTAACGGAGCTGCCCGTTAAGTACCGCCCCACCTGAGATTGATCAGTTCCAAAATAAGAAAGGTGCAGGAAAAAACCGCCAATAATACCCGACCAGATATTATATCTATTGTTCAAATCAAACTTTGTATCAATCGTATTAAGTTTATTCATTTTACCTGCGATATGCAATGCATCGGCAAAGCCAACATTAGCGGGCAACAGATGAACGACCATATATGCAGCAAGAAATAAACCGCCAAACATAATTGTCATCTGCAGCATCTGAGTGTATGAAACTGCCTTGGTACCGCCATATACAGTGTATGCAATTACCAGAACACCGTTAGCTAAAATGGTATAATTGATATTAATATTTAATATCGTAGAAAGAATTATTGCAGGAGCATATATGGTAATTCCTGTTGACAGCCCCCTTTGCAATAGAAAAAGAAACGCCGTGAGAGAACGGGTTTTGTTATCAAATCTTTTTTCCAGATATTCATAAGCGGTATATACATTTAGTTTATGGAAGATGGGAATAAACGTTATACACAGCACCACCATTGCCAATGGCAGACCAAAATAGAATTGAACAAAACGTAATCCATCATTGAAACCTTGCCCAGGTGCTGATAAAAATGTAATAGCACTTGCCTGCGTCGCCATCACAGATAAGCCGATGTGATACCATTGTAATTTTCTGTCAGCCAATAAAAAGCCATGAATGTTTTTTGCTCCGCGACTTTTCCAAACTCCATAAGATATAATGGAAAGAAGAGTAATTACTAAAACAATCCAGTCAATTAAACTCATTTAAAATATTGAGAGAAGAGGTAAAGAGATAAAATCATTAGTCCCAATGCAAGGACTACAAAGGCATACATGTATCGCCAGTTTTTAAATATAGATACTTTAACTTTTTGTTTGTTCATTCTATTTATTCTGAGGTATGCTCAATAAATTAACGAACAGGCGATATGCTCCCGGCACGCCGGCAGGCAATTCGCGGAAGAAAACAAGACCAGTATAAACAAAATTTCCATTGCCGTATTTAGCTATTATTAAACTTCCAGCACTTGGTTTTTCATTCGGATCTTTCATACTGAAAATGGTTTCATACGCCTTATCGATATCACTTGCAAAATATATTCCCCGCTCCTGAACCCACCCGTTAAAGTCTTTCTGCGTAATAGCATTTGGAAAATTCATAACAGAATGTTTCTCGTTAATAAAGTTCACATCTGCTTTTTCATCCGTTACTCTGTCACGCGAAATAGTAAAAGGATAAGGTGCAATCTTTGCTTTTACCGGACCAATCTGATTATTGGTATTGTACTGTACAATTAGATTTCCGCCTTTATTTACATATTCCATTAATTTATTATAATGAATTTGAAGGCGATCATTAGTATTATAAGCCCTCACTCCTGTTATAATTGCGCTATACTTACTTAAATTGTCATTCGTTAATAAATCATCCGTTAGAATGGTAACATTATAGCCAACCTGTTTTAAACAGGCAGGAACATCATCACCTGCACCTGGGATATAACCGATATTAATACTGGATTTCTTTAAATCAATGTTCACCAAACCTGCTTCAGCGTCACTCAATATAAATTGATAAGGAATATGGTCATATTCTATTCTTTTTATACTTTTATTATAAGCCACATTATCAACAAGTACTGCGGCTTCCAATCTTCCGTCCTTAGCACCTTTGGCTGCTGTAACAGTTGCTTCAATAATTATTTCATCTCCTTTATTTGTAAGTTTAAATTCCGGATTTTTAATTGCGACATTCCATCCTTCACTTGCTTTAATTTGGAGTTTGCCGGAAACATCAGCAGAATTAGCCTTTACAGTCATTTGAATTGTTTTGGCATTTGCATCAGTAAAAACAAAAACCTTATCAGAAATATTAACCGTTGCCGGCGGAAGAATTTCAAATGGTCTGTACACCTCTCCTTTCACCGGGTCTGTGGATTTATAAACCAGAGCCCGTTCAATCTTTAAATTCAAATCCTGAATAGTTATATCAAACGTAACTTTAGCAAACGCATCATTTTCAGGCATACCAATCAATAAAGGATTATGAACTGTATATATTCCAACATCGTGTTTTGCATTGAGCCAATAAGGATTAGAATAAGGCGCTGATGCCGCAAGTTTCTCTTTATGTTTGAACGTATAAAGTTCATTTTGCTTTAATGCAAGAGCTGTAACAGTATCAGTTTGTTTCAGAAAAGAAATTGAATTGAGTTTTACATCATCCTTATTTCTATTTATTACTTGTGTGGTAATATTTATATCATGTGCCGGAACACCAATATAATCAGCAGCAAGAGCTTCCATCCATAAGCCGGAACAGGATAGAATTAATGTTTCCGCTTCCTTTAATTTCTTTTGTTTCCAATAATTTAGTTTAGTATCAGTAGCATCCAACGCATTCAGCTCTCGGTATATTGCAATAAGTGCAATAACGCTGGTTTCGGGTGATTGCGGATTGAATTTGCGAATACAATCATCAATATTTTTCTGAAGTTTTTCGGTTCCTTTAAATTTATTCCAGTTAGTATTTATGTTTTCCAGCAAATCATTCTTGGCACTATCACCTTTCAGCAATTTAAAATATTCAATGTTTGTACCTCTTTGTTTGGCTGAACCAAATCCCTGACTCTTATGATATGAACGGCTTTCAGCAGCTATCTCTCCATAGCTTTTTCCAAGTAAAGGATTGAAAACTCCTACATCAACTTTCAATTGATTGGGAGCAGTAGTGTTGGTTCCTCCGAAATTAAAGGTGTTCCAGAACAATCGTTTCGTTTTCCACACCTCTGTATATTTCAATTGTTCGGGAAACATATTGGGATTTGCAGCTGCCTCAAAAGCTTCAGCAGCAAGTATGGCGGAAGCGGTATGGTGCCCATGCCCACCTTCGCCGGTGGTAGGAAAGCGGCAGATAATTACATCAGGCTTAAACCTGCGGATGGCGAAAACAACATCGGAAAGGATGCTGTCTTTATTCCAGAAGGAGAAGGTTTCATCCGGATTTTTGGAATAACCAAAATCATTGGCTCTTGTAAATAATTGTTCTGCACCATCTGTTCGTCGCGCAGCCAGAAGCTCTTGAGTACGCATCAAACCAAGTAAATCGCCTTGTTCTTTTCCTACTAAGTTCTGTCCGCCATCACCTCGGGTAATTGAAAGATATGCTGTGCGGTACTTCTTTTCATTCGCCAGATAAGCCAGCAAGCGTGTGTTTTCATCATCAGGATGTGCTGCAATATATAATACAGAGCCAACGGTATTCAGCTTTTCCATTGCCTGAATTATTTCTGCTGAATTGAGTTGGTAAGATGTTTGTGCCGTTAATAAGGCATAAGAGAGGATTAAACTTAGCGATAAAATATATTTTCTCATAAAAGGGTTATAAAATTTTGGTTGAAATTAATCAATAATGATATGCTATTGAATAAAATAAATAAATAGATAAAAACATATTAAACAATTTCCCCCGAATTAATTGCTGTACCTTTGACAAACAATAAAATACAATGTTAGAAAAAATATTAAAGACTTTTAAAATAAAGGAGCTTAACGAAATGCAGTTGGCGGCAATAGAAGCAGGCAAAAAAGAAAATGATATTGTATTGCTTTCTCCAACAGGGTCGGGCAAAACATTGGGGTTTTTATTACCGATATTATTTAATCTTGATAAAAACAAAACGGGTGTGCAGGCATTGGTAATAGTGCCTTCTCGTGAGTTAGGCTTGCAGATTGAACAGGTTTTTAAATCAATGAGTACTGGTTTTAAAGTAAACTGCTGCTATGGCGGACATTCTACACGAACAGAAAAAGATAACCTGAAACACCCGCCGGCATTGCTTGTTGGCACACCCGGAAGACTTGCCTACCATATTCATCATGCTAATTTTGATGCAAGTACTATTACAACTTTAGTGCTTGATGAGTTTGATAAAGCACTTGAATTCGGCTTTCAGGAAGATATGTCGTTTATTATTCAACGATTGAAATTGAAAAAAAGAATACTTACTTCGGCAACACAAATGAAGGAGATACCTAAATTTACAGGTGTTGTAAACCCTATTCAATTAAATTATATAAACTCTTCGCCAACACAGCCGCAAGGATTAAAATTAAAAATAATGAAGGCAAGCGGCACAGATAAGCTGGATACATTGTTTGGTTTGATTTGTAAACTTGGAAATAAACCGACACTTGTATTCTGCAATCACAGAGATGCTGTGGACCGCATAAGCGAATTGCTTGCAAACAAAGGATTAGCACACGATATTTTTCACGGCAAGATGGAGCAGAAAGACAGAGAACGTGCTTTAATTAAATTCAGAAATGGGAGCTATCATATTTTAATCACTACCGATTTGGCTTCGCGAGGATTGGATATTCCGGAGATAGAAAATATTATTCATTATCAATTGCCGCATACTGAAGATGTGTTTGTACACCGCAATGGCCGTACTGCAAGGATGAATACAACAGGTACTTCATTCTTAATATTATCTGAAGGCGAGTATATTCCTCCTTTTATTAAAGAAAAACCAACAGAAGAAACACTACCCGAAACAAATACAATGCCTCAAAAAGCTCGTTGGTGTACTCTTTATATTGCTGCCGGTAAAAAAGATAAAATTAATAAAGTTGATATCGTTGGTTTATTATTACAAAAAGGAAAACTGAAAAAAGAGGAATTAGGATTGATTGAAGTACTTGATTATTCTTCGTATGTTGCAGTAGATGCTAAAAAGATTGATTCTGTGCTTGAATTAATAAAGAATGAAAAAATTAAGAATAGGAAGGTGAAGATGGAGATTTCTTTTTAAAACATTTACATTTATTCCCCCACTAGGTTTATTACTTAGATTTGAATTTATTTATTGCGTTTATTGTAAACTCTGAAAGTACCAGTCTTCCGCTTATTTCGGCTCTTTCAATTAATAATGTATCCCAATTTTCTGTTCCTTTCCAACAAACTTTTTTCAATTCCGACATCGCTTCAGGATTTGATTTTGAAAGCTTATCTGCTAAAACAGAAACTGCTGCATCCATTTCTTCAACGGTTTTATATAAATCCACATATAACCCTTTTTCCCTTCCCCATTGAGCAGTTTGCCACTCAGTAGCATTAATTGATAAAGATGAAAAAGCAGCAGTTCCTATTTTCCGTTCTACTGCCGGACCTACTACGAAAGGGCCTATACCCACAGCAAGTTCACTTAGCTTAATAGATGCGTCATCAACTGCTAAAGTATAATCAGCAGCCGATGCAATGCCTACACCCCCTCCAACTGCTTTCCCTTGAACCCTTGCAATTACAAACACTGGTACTGTACGAATAGCATTGATTACCAATGCAAATCCTGAAAAGAATTTCTTACCAGCCTCAAAATCTTTTATTGCCATTAATTCATCAAATGAAGCTCCTGCACAAAAAGCTTTATCGCCTTCTGTTTTCAAAACAATAACTTTTGTTTCCGAATTATTTCCTGCTTTGGAAATTTCTTCAGCCAATTGACGAAGTAAATTGCCCGGCATTGAATTACTTTGAGGATGAAAAAAAGTAATTGTTGTTATTCCATTAATTGTAGATGTTGTAACGTATCCTTCCATTTATTTTTCTTTTAAATTGGTGGCGAAGTTATAAAATAAAAAAGCACCTTAATTACTTAAAGTGCTTTTAAAATATGTATTAAAAAAATTAATTCTCGTGATAAGCAGGAAGTTTTCCTTCCTTAATCAATTGCAAACTTTTTTGTTTGTGTTCTTCAAAATTACCAAAACACAAAGCATCCAATAACTCAGGCTTTGTCATTAACGGGCTATTTAATTGTGCTTTGATTTCCTTCTCGCAACGATTCACATATTTCACAAATCGCTCAGGAGCCCAGATATATTCTTTTTTATGCCAATCAGGTTGCGAACGATCAACTTTAAATTCCTTTGGCATTTCATCAGTTAATTTGATGTTTGTTTTGATATCCAGCCCTTCAAAACGTTTTGGAAGCAAGCGGTTATCAAATATTAATGGACGACTAATCTTGATTACGTGTTTTTTTTTCTTAACATCAATCAAAGATAATCCTTCTATAACCAACCCTTTTTTGCGAAGGTGACCATACTTAGTTTCAAAACTTTTTAATATTTCAAACATGATGTTAATTATTTGTGGGATGACAAAGATATATAAATAATTTGTTAGAAATGAAATATTTATCAAAATAATTACATTTTACTAACAAATTGGCCATATTTCGTCCTAAATAGAACAAAATAATTGAACCCACCAGAGTCCACCAATTTCTTCAGTGAATTTAAGTGTAGTAATATTTTAAACACGAATACCAATTACTAAGATGTCGTCTACTTGTTCTAAATCTCCTCTCCAATTTTCAATTGTTTCATGCAAAATCAATTTTTGCTCATCCATTGATAAATTAGAATTGGTTAACAAAAGTTGTTGTAATTGTCTGTATTTGTATTTTTTCCCTTTTTCACCGCCGAACTGATCTGAATAACCATCACTAAAAGTGATAATTATATCTTCGGATAATAAGTCAATTTTTTGTTGATTAAATTGCGTAATGGGTCCGAAATGATAACCAACAGGTTGTCTGTCTGCTTTAAATTCTATTATTTGACCATTTCTAATTAACCATAAATCATTATTCGCAGATGCAAAAACAAGTTCGGTCTTGGTTTTATTCAATCTGCAAAGCGTAATATCCATGCCATCCTTTGATTTTCCTATCTTCTCAGTTTGCTTAAGTTCTGAAATTATTTTTACACTCATTAAATCAAGCACATCACAAGGGTCAGTGATTTTTTTGTCTTTTACAATATCATTAAGCAAAGAAATCCCTAGCATACTCATAAAACCTCCAGGAACTCCATGTCCCGTACAATCAGCAGTAGCATAAAAAATAAAATCGGCAGACTCATATTTCCAATAAAAATCACCGGAAACGATATCTTTTGGTTTATAAAAAATATAAGAATTTGAAAAAGCTCGTTTGAATTCTTCTTCAGTGGGGAGTAATGCAGTTTGAATTTTCAAAGCATAGTGAATACTATCTATTATCTCTTCGTTCTTTTTTAAAATTGTGTTACGCTGCTCGCTAATTTCCTCATTCTTTTTAGATAACTTAAAATTCTGTTTATGCATTGCTTTACTGTGTTTCCCATTTTTTATTAACAGGAATATTAGTAGGATTATCAATATTGCTAGCCCAGCTAAAACATAAAGTAATGAGTTCTTATCCTGCTTAATTTCGTGAACCTTTAAATCATTAATTATTTTATCCTGATCCAAAATCCTATTTTTATTTAAAGCGAGATCAAGATTGTTTTTTGCCCAAGAAACTTGTAAAGAGTTAATTTTATTTTGTCTCTCCAAATTTGCCAATTCCTTTTTCTGATTTTTAAGCTTTTCTTCGGATAATATCAATTCCTGTTTTGATTTTTCTTCTTCTAATTTATTGTATAATAAACTGGCTTCCCTTAATTCGGCTTCTTTCTTAAGAACTATTAAATCCTTTTCTTTTTGATTTGATTCTAGTTTAACCTTAAGCAATTCAATCTTTTCCTGCTCTTTTTTTTGAAAATCTTCTATTACATCTTGATTTATTGATTCATAATTGCTCTTGGAAATTAATCTATTTGATTCGTTTTTCTGAATCCAATCGGAATAATTTTTCTTGTTTTCTATATAAAGTTTATAATATTTATTAGATTCAAAAAAATCTCCTTCACTTGAATAGATATCTGATAATAACAAGTATGATTCGCTAATATTTTTATAGTCCTGATTTTGTGTGCTTATTTGTAATGATTGGTTACAGGTATTTATGGCAGTTTGATTTTTGGAGTTCAAAAAATTATTTTTCCCTATAATGTTTAAAACTTCAGCTATCTTTTTTTTGTCATTCACTGATTCATATATTTTTAAGGCTCTATTATAATTATATTCTGCAACGTCGAACTCCTTTTCTAATGTCAATGTTAAACCTAAATTAGAATAAAGTTCCGGCTCTATTATTTTTATACTTTGTTTATCATTTAATTTGATCGCTTGTTTAAACCATTTTACTGATTGATTCAAATCCTTTTTCTCACGCGAGATAAAACCCAAATCATTAAGACTTATTATTTTTTCGATATTAATTTGTTCGACAAAATCATTTTGGCTAGAAAATGGAAGGTATTCAATGTTAGGATTAAACCCATTTTTATATTCTTTTCTGATGACATAATCTAATGTTGAATCTCGAATAATGAGCAATTTATTTATTTTCTCTTTATCCCAATCCAAAGCCTTTCTATTTACCTGCAATGATATTGCCTTAACTAAATCATAGGAAGACACTTTGGAAGCAACAGTAATAAACTCGTCATTTTTTACTTTTCTAATAAAATTAGTTGTAGGATTAGACAAATAGTAAGTGCTATATAAGAAGGTGTATTTCTGTAAATCGTTCAAAGCTGTATAACAGCTTTGGAAATTTGTTGTGTCTATGTATAAATTATAATTGGAATAGATATTAAATTTCAAGAAACAGAAATTTGCTTTTGTTGATTTTGAAATTCCTTCACCATTCAATTTATTATCAATTTCATTTATCTTAGAAAGTGTTTTCATTTCTTCTCCATGTTTTGAATAAGAAATTATAATATTCAATATATCAAGATTAATTTCATCGTTTTCCGAAGGTAAATTCCCGCTATTGCTTACTATTTTTTCTTGGCTTGCAAATGACGTTAATTTCAATAATTTTAATCTTTCATTTTTAAATTTCTCATCACTAAACTCAGTACTTTTTATTGCTAAACGAGCAAAAGAAAAATACTGTGATTTTGCATTAAACACAATAAAAAATAAGATTGCTATTAGAAATTTATGGCGCATTTACAAATTAAATTTTATCTGCAAAAACAATTCGCGGCCCATGCCAACCATTGGGAAATAACCAACATTATATGCATATCCATAATAATTTTTTGTATCCAATATATTGTATAATCCGAAATTTAAATTTATGGCATTATGCAGAATATTATTTATTTGACAAGTGAGATTTATATTATTTGTCGAAGAAAATTCAACAGGTCCACTATCCCCATTACTATCAATTTGTGTTACAAGTGTTTTTTTACTTTGATATGTCTCAAATAGATTTAAGTTAATATTCTTCAATATAGGATAAGAAAACCCGATATATACTTTATGACTTGGAAAGGATAACGTTCCTTGTTTTTGATTATTAAGATCAATTAAAACATCGTCAGCAGTACTATTAAATGGTACATAATAGGAATAGTTTCCAAAAATTCTTAATTTATTTAGTTTCAATTTAACCTCCGCTTCAATCCCTTTTGTATTAATATTCCCTTTATTTCTATATGATTCGATAAGAGTATCATAATTATAAACAATCAGCCCTTGAAGTTTATTAATAAATAAAGTAACAGAAGTTTCAATAAATTTATTATGGAAGCCAAGCTGGGCCTGCCCTTCTTTAATTATTTCAGGTTTAATATCACTATATAAATTAATATTTTGAAGCGTTGGAAGTTTATAAGATTCATTTAAAAGAACCTTATAGAATATATATTTAAAATTTCTGGTTAATGTGAAACGAGGAGCCCAAAATGGCGCAAAATAAGAGAACTGGTCATAACGACAGCCTGCAAAAATATCAAGATATTTTGTTTTTAAAGATAATTCACCGAATATTGAATACCCATTAAACGATTCCTTTACATTACCCAAGGCAATTTGTGTTGGAATGTAGAAATACTTAAATGACTCATTATATATTTGCCCGCCAAGTGTTAAATTAATAAATCTATTGAATGAATAATTTGATGTTAAGCCACCTAATGTTTTTTTGGTAACAACATTTTGAGGATTATACACAACCGGATTACCATATTGACTGTTCCATGGAATTTGCCATTTATAGCTTAAAAGTGGAGTTAGTGTCAAATTCTTAATTTTATAAACATAATTCAACTCTCCCATATAAGTTCTGGTTAAAGAATATATTGGCTCATAAGTTGCCTGGAATGTGTAATCTTCATAAAATTGTTTAAATTCTAACTGCTTATGTTTAATATTTAAGTAGAAACAAACATTATTAACCATGGATGAATCTTTAAAATTCACAGCTGATGTATCTGGAAGCTTTACAGACAAATTACTGCGTGTTCCATAATTTACAAGTCCGCAAAATGAAATTTCCGTTCCATTTATTAATGTAGTTCCATAGTTATAATTAATCCCTGCTCTACTAATTGCTGAATTTGATACGCCTCCATTAATGAAAAGTTTATTTCCATTTATCTTTTGTCCTTTTTTTGTAATAATATTTACAACTCCCAGACCAGCAACTCCACCATATATCGATGACCCAGCACCTCTTATTATTTCAATTCTATCAATACAATTTATTGGGAATCTATTTCCGACCACATAAGTTCCATATGCCAATTCATTCATTGTCATCCCATCAATCATATAAAGCATTTTGCCTTCGTGTGACCAATTTCCCCTAATACCAAAAGCGATACCGTTTTGAACATCGGTAGCAATATTAAATCCGGGAACAGTGTTTAAAATATCTGTAAGATCTCTTGCACCAAGTTGAGTAATTTCTTCAGAAGTAATGATAGTAATTATACTTGGAGCTTCATTTACATCGATATCAGTATAACTTGCAACTGAAACTTTGTTTTCAATTGTATTGTTTTGCTGTGTATTATTTAATGCGTCAATTGAGGGAGTAAAAAATTGCAGTTTCGTGGAATCGCTTTGGATTTGTGCATTCGTGTTATAAAAATACAGAATAAAGAAAACAAATAATATAAATATTCTAAGCATAAATCTCAACTAAAAAAAATATAAGAAAATGTTTATTAATCAAATGTATAGTAAAAAAAACAAAATCCTAAAACAATTAGACAAATATAGATATATTAAAGAGTTACACATTCCTTATTAAGACAAATGACAAAGAAAAGAAATAACTATCAAATATTACCAATATCTAAATTATCCACCTGATTTTTTGGCCATGAATTACATCTGATTTTTCTTTTTTACCATTGTTAAAATAGTTGCTATAGCAACTGTTTCGCCAGTTTCATCATAAACATCAACCAGCCATTTTACAATACCTTTTGCAATATCATCTTCTGTTTTTTTCTCTTGATCCACTTTTTCCTTACAGGTAAACCTTACCCCAATTGTAGCACCTGGATAAACAGGTTTTGTAAAACGACATTCATCTATGCCGTAGTTTAATAATACAGGGCCTTTAGGCGCATCCACAAATAAGCCTGCGGCACGGGAAAGAATATAATAACCATGTGCAACTCGGCCTGTGAAGATTGTTCCATCCAGAGAATTTTCATCCATATGAGCATAAAATTTATCACCGCTTAATTCTGCAAATGCTTCAATATTTTCAAGAGTAACCAAATGAGTATTTGTTATTAAAGTTTCTCCTATTTCCAATTCCTCGAAATAACGTTTAAACGGATGAATTTCTTTAATAATATATTTTGAACCATATTGATAGTTATTGGTAATATTTGTAAGTGTAGTCGGAGAGCCTTGAATAGCCGTGCGTTGAAGATAATGAAACACTCCGCGTTTACCACCCATTTCTTCTCCTCCTCCGGCACGTCCGGGACCTCCGTGAGTAAGCATCGGCATTGGAGAGCCATGACCTGTGCTTTCTTTTGCACAATCGGAGTTTAACACTAAAATACGACCATGCATACATGCCGCACCAAGCACAAATTCTTTTGCTAAACTATCATTACCTGTAACAATAGAACATACAAGAGATCCTTTACCCATTTTCGCCAATTCGATTGCATCGCCGATTGTTTTATAAGGCATTATCGTACTTACAGGTCCAAAAGCTTCTATATTATGGCAATCCTGAAATTTAAAAGGGTTTTTATTTAAGAAAAGAATAGGTGACATAAATGCTCCCTTGTCTTTATCTGCACCAGTAACATTAAAATTATTCATATCGCCGAAAATAATTTCCTGTGTTTTTGCCAATTGAAATACTTTTTCAGCAACTTCTCTTTGTTGAGATTTACCCGCCAAAGCTCCCATTCTAACACCCTCCACATTAGGATCACCAATTACAGTAGATGCTAATCTTTTGCCAAGTGCTATTTGTACATCTTCAACCAAATTTTCAGGAACAATAATCCTGCGAACGGCTGTACATTTCTGTCCTGCTTTTGTAGTCATTTCACGTTGAACTTCCTTAATAAAAATGTCAAACTCAGCAGTACCTGGAATAGCATCTGAGCCAAGTACACAACAGTTTAATGAATCGGCTTCCATATTAAACGGCACTGCTTCCTGTATTAATCTTGGATGTGCCTTCAACATCATTCCGGTGCTTGCTGAACCTGTAAACGTAACTACATCCTGCGATTCAACATGATCTAAAATCCCATTCGCACTTCCGCATATTAATTGCAAAGCTCCTTCGGGTAATATTCCTGAAGCTGTTATTTCTTTAACTACAGCTTCTGTTAAAAACGACGTAACTGTTGCCGGCTTTACTATTGCAGGAACCCCTGCAAAAAGATTGACTGCTATTTTTTCGAGCATTCCCCATACTGGAAAGTTGAAAGCGTTAATATGAATTGCGACTCCTTCCTTCGGAACACAAATATGATGACCGATGAAAGTGCCATTTTTACTGAGTTTTGCAACATCCCCTTCCAGACAAAATGTTTCATTCGGGAACTGACGACGCAAACTAGCATAGGCAAATAAGTTACCTATTCCTCCTTCTATATCCACCCAACTATCCGCACGAGTAGCCCCTGTTGCCCAACTAATTTTATAAAACATTTCTTTCTTTTCCTGTAAATACAATGCTAATGCTTTTAACATTCTTCCTCTTTCCTGAAATGTAAGTTTGCGTAATGCCGGTCCGCCAACTGTACGTGCATACTTCATCATATCCGAAAAGTCTAATCCTTTACTGGAAGCTGTCGCAATAGTTTCGCCGGTGATTGCATTGTATAATGTCTGCCCATCGCCTTCTCCTGCAACCCATTTGCCGGATGCGTAATTTTGTAATTTCATATTTGTTTGCTCTTATGGATAATTATTAAAGTTTTCAAATGTACTTAAAAAACTCAGAGTAGATAAAACAAAAAGACCCCCAGTAAATACCGGAGGTCTTTCTATTAAATAAAGAATAATTCTAGAAATGGAAAGTAGCCCTTAAAGAAGCTGTTCCAGTATTTGAACCTTTGAAACCAAACATGTTGTTTTGATTTAAGTCAGTATCAATTCCAAATTTAGAATTACCACTTGTTTTTGTATCCATTGTACCAACTGTTGGTGTCGTCCCGGTAGAAGGAGTACCAACTGATTCGGTAGATGTTGTTCCTTTTGCCTGAGTTTGGAAACCAAGTCCCCAACCATATTCAGCACCAAGAGAAAATTTCGGGGCAATAAAATACTCACAACCGATAAAACCACGAACACCAATTCCGAAGCCCATCCCTGTTTTATATTTTGTAGTACGATTGCCATAACCATAAACAGGATCACTTCCTAAGTTACTTCCGAAATTAGTTGTTGTTGTTGTACTTGCAACAACCGGATTAGTAGTACTTGCAGATAAAGCATTACCATAAGTATATTTATCAGATGAACTGCTTAACCAAATCATTGCGTCAGCACCATAAAAACCTTGTAAACGAGTTTTTCCTCTTCTCCATTCTTTTCCTGCCCCAATCATAACGTTTGTGTTTTTATGCGCCCATTTGTCTTCAACCATTGAAGGTGCTGCCGGATAAACAGGAGCAGTGGTAACTGAAGCATCTCCAATCATTGCTTTAGTTGTAACATTTGTAAACCCAATACGAACTAATACTCTGTAAGCAGACTTTTCATCAATAAATTTTTTACCAATGATTGTTTGGTTACCGTTCAACCAACCAGTTCCTGGAGTAGGGGACGAAATGGTAGTTGTAGAAGTCGGACTTCCAGTTGTAGTACTAGAACTTCTAGCGTTGTTAAAAATGCTCCCCACATAATTAAATATTGGGTCAATACTCATACCGATAGCCCAGTCATTGGCTTCCGGTAAAATTGGTTCACCTTTTTTAGAGGTTAAATCTTGCGCAAAAGCACCGGATATTCCGCATGCAAATGCAATTACTAATACTGATTTCTTCATGATTTTGTTGTTTAGTTATTAATTTATTTTTGTTAGTGTTTAATTTTTGTTGGGGCAAAGGTATATATTTTTTAATCACCAAGAACTTATTAACATTACACATAATGCTAACACCCTATTGTTAATAACTATTGACTATTCTAGTATTATTTCGTCTATAAAAACAAAAGCTTCACCTCCTGCTCCTATATGCCAATCGGGCAATTTGCCATAATTGTATGCCTTTACTTTGATATAGCGTGTGGTGATAGGTTTGTTAATTTTTGATTTGATGTCTTTTATCCTTATTCGAGTATCGGTTGCATCAATATTACTTGAAACTGTAGTAACCAGGGTAAAATTAACATTGTCAGGAGAGGAATAAAACTCCAGCTTTGTTGGCATCAATATCCAGGATTTGGAATCCTGAAGGAAGCCGCCGCCAAATATTGACAGTTCGGTTTCCTTGCCTAAATCAACTACTGCCTCAAAATCCTGACCTTGATAACCTTGCCAATCGCCTTTGCTCCAGTTTTTATCACCTCTTACTCCGTCAATTACTCCTTCGTCGCCACCGCCAGTATATTGCGGATTATAGGTTGAATTGATTTTTATTTTCCAGTCGTTCGGCTTTTTATACAAAGTAGCAGTATTAATAAAACTCTGTTCACCCTTTTCATTTATTGCAATCGTTTTAATAATCGTTGTCTCATCTATCTTAAAAGGAGATGTATATAATAATGACTTATTATAAGGTATAGTACCATCTATAGTATAATATAGTTTACAGGACGGGCAATATGTTTTAAGTTCCACTTCGGTATGATTCTTAAACACTCTTGACGGAGCCTGAATCAGCGGCACAAAAACAATCGGGTTTGTGGCTTCGGAAGCAGGCGGCAAAGGTGAATCTTTGGCTGTTCTTGGCGCATTGCCCATATTGAAAACCAATTGAGCTCCGGTATTTATATCATTATAGGTAATGTATCTTTCGTTAAATGGCGTGCCATTTTTGGTAGCCGACTCAATATATATATTGTCATTGGAAACAGAAGGCGCAGAAACTGTAAATGCTTTTCCGTTTTCCAGATTAATCTTCACTTTGCTGAAAGAAGGAGTTCCTATCAAATAATTACCTGAACCCGGTGTAACCTCATAAATGCCCATCGAACTTAAAACATACCAGGCACTCATCTGTCCGCAATCCTCATTTCCTATTAATCCATCAGGAGCTGCACGATAGAATTGCGTTATTATCTGATGTACCTTTTCCTGAGTTTTGGATGATTTACCCACATAATTATACAGGTATGCCATGTGATGACTCGGCTCATTACCATGTGCGTATTGTCCTATTAAACCTGTAATATCAACCTGTTCGCGACCTGTTGTTTTTGTAGTTGAAGTAAATAATTCGTCCAGTTTTTTATCAAACTTATCCGGTCCGCCCATCATATCAATCAAACCGGGAATATCCTGCGGAACAAAAAAGGTATATTGCCAGGCATTTCCTTCGGTATAATAATTATTTACTTCGCGCGGCTCGAAAGGTGAAAGCCAGCCGCCATTCTTCCGCGGACGCATGAAATTAGTTTCCTTATCGAATACATTTTTCCAATATTGTGCCCTGTTACTATAGGTTACATAATCATCCTGTTTGTTCATCAGCTTTGCCATTTGCGCTACACACCAGTCGTCATAAGCGTATTCAACCGTTTTCGAAACACATTCCTTATCATCTTCCATCGAAATAAATCCATGATCCATGTATTCAGGTATACCGTAATGGTCAGTCGTTGCGGAGTGTTTCATGGCTTCGAGTGCATAGTTCATATCGAAATCCTTTATTCCTTTTGCGGCAGCATCAGCTATTACACTCACTGCATGATAGCCA
>CAIQBY010000007.1 GCA_903870175.1 uncultured Bacteroidota bacterium | reverse complement strand
TGACTGAAGTTACCGTTGCTGTTCCGTTACATGCTCCATTACAGATAATATTGGTTCCTGATAAATTAATCTGCATACCCGAACCGCAATTACAGGTATTTGTAACAGTTGAGAATAAATTGTACGTTATGTGCCCCCTTATAAAATGCGTGCTGTCAGTACCGCTTTGCAATATGATATTGGAACTGCCGGCAGTAAATACAAGGTTAGTTGTTGTGTTAAAATCCCAAATATTAATAACATTTATCCTAGAAGAGGTAAGATTTAAACTTCGCGTCTGTGCAGAGTTTCCGACGAAACTGCCGACTGTAAGGTTTTTGTTGTTGGTGTTTAAATTTCCTTTTATCAGAGATACCGTTACTTGATTATTTGTTATTAAATCATCACTTAGCAGCCAGGAGCCTGTACCGTTAAACTGCCAGTTGCCAATTATTATTCTTCCAAAAGTAGTTATGGTGTTATTTGTTTGTGACGAAGCAAAAATTGTAGTTCCTTTGAAACCATTGGATAATAGGGGCGATAATTTATAAGAGCCGTAAACAGTTAATGTTTTATTGGCTGCCGCCGAAAATATAGCATGATAATTAATGGCACTCCAGTCAATTGAATTACAGACGCCATCCGTTGTTAACATTACTGTTTGTTTATCCGCAGTAAAAGATTGCTGATTAAAGATTACATTATCATTGATTGCCGGTATTGGTGCTCCGCCAGTGCCGCCGCTGGTTAATGACCAGTGTGCTGCATCTTTCCAAGTGCCTGTGCCGCCCACCCAATATCTGTTTGCCGCCTGCACCGAGAAGCTGGTTGTCGCAAATAGAATGATATATAAAAGTAAACGTTTATTCAAAATGATTATCTGTCAACTTATTTCTCTACAAATATGGAGTTAATTAATAACATACAGAAACTGATTCCCATTTGTTAATACACAATGATTTGTTAACAACCTATAAGACGCAAAAATTGTGATAAAGGTTGTATGGGGAATTTGGAATTATTCTATCATATCTATTTATGTGCGTCCGGATGCCATCGTCAATTTGACTAAGGCATAAATTTCGTACCGGATGGCATCGTCAATTTGACTAAGGCATAAATTTCGTTCCGGATACCATCGTCAATTTGACTAAGGCATAAATTTCGTTCCGGATGCCATCGTCAATTTGACTAAGGCATAAATTTCGTTCCGGATGCCATCGTCAATTTGACTGAGGCATAAATTTCGTTCCGGATGCCATCGTCAATTTGACTGAGGCATAAATTTCGTTCCTGATACCATCGTCAATTTGACTAAGGCATAAATTTCGTTCCGGATGCCATCGTCAATTTGACGGAGACATAAATTTCGTTCCGCAACTATTCCTTAAAATTTATTTGCTATGAGTTTGGCTTACTGCTCCACTATTATTATTATAAGCAAATTCGGGGTTCTTGCTGATGTCCATATAAGTGAGTATGGTGATGTCGGAAATAACTGCGGGAAGTTTGTTAATGTCGTATCCTTTGGTCATTATGGTGAGCAGATAAGGCGAACTGTTGATATAAATGATGCCCGATTCGTGAAGCTGGCGAGTGTTGGCATCACCCATTTCACCGAATTTATGAGCTATTTTAATATTTGCAGGCAATGCTTTTACCATACCGGCTTTGAAGTCGCATTGTGCAAGAAGTTCGGCAGCAAATTCGGAATGGTCGATAGATAAATAACTGGAATTGTAAATAGTTTTAATAAGCATGGAGCAGTCTTTTACATTCATTTTAATGTTGCCGTTATTTATTCCCTGAAGCGGAATGTTGAGGTCGGTAAATAGTTTTTTGAATACAGCCATATCCACATTTTTGTTGAGCAGATAAGTTGCATTATTGTCGGAATAAGCTATCATGTATTTTAGAAGTTCTTTAACAGTATATGATTTCCCGAGTTCTATCTGTTTTGAATTATACGTTTGGTTAGGAATAAATTCTTTGGGCGACTCAAAGGATAGTTTTTTGTTGAGGATTCCGGGATTAGCCTCTTCCATCCGCAGATAAGTAAGCAAACCGGCAACTTTGATAATGGAACCCGGGAAATACATTTCAGTATCATTGATACACATCCATTCACTGTTTTTGAAAACACGAATGTAAACTGCGGCTGACTGAAGAACACCAGCTTTTTTGTATTCTTCAATTTTATTGTTGATGCTGGTTTTAAGGTTTTGAAGGCTTGCTGCCTCTTCTTCTTTTTCAACTGAAACTAAAGGCCGGATATAATTATAGCCATCAATCCGTGTTACCTTATAATTGCCGGAAGAAGAACTCGCTGCTTGCTTTACGGTATCTGCGGAGATTGGAGCAGGTACAGCATTCTTAAATTTATTTTTACAAATAATGTATGTAATATAGGTGCTTAATAAACAAGTGATAAGAAGAGCAACTATTATTTTTCGATTTAATGACATTTTAAAATGCTGTATCTAATAATCAACTATAGATTTGGGGCGTAAAAGTAAGTGCTTTTTTAATTCGAAAATATGACATTAGACACAGAATAGTAGAATGTAGATAAACAGAGGCGATAATGATACTTTGCGGCGGAAATGTTTAATTTATCGGGAAGAAGAAGATTAATAAACATTAAATACCTTAACTTTGCTGCCTAAATTATTATATAGATGAGAAACATATTGTTGATATTAATAGTTGTGATGAGTGGCAAAAACTTGGCAAATGCACAAACAAAAACAACTGATACTGCAAAGGTGGAAATAGTGCAAAGCGAAAAGATAAAAGAGCTTGCGGATAAACATATTCAAATAAATGAAAAGGCACATATTAGAGGTTATCGAGTAAAGATTCATTTTGGAACTGATAAAAGTAAATCGAAAGAAATAAAAGCAGAATTTATTGCAAAATATCCTGATGTGCCTGCATATGAAAAGTATGATCAGCCCAATTTTAATATCCGTGTCGGCGATTTCAGAACGAAACTGGAAGCTTATAAATTCCTGAGGAAAGTACAGGTTGATTTCCCGGCTGCATTTTTAGTGCAGGATGATATTGAATTCCCGAAGGAGTAAAACCTCAATGAAAAAAACAATTTTAATAACATTAATTCTATTTGCTTTTAGCAGAATATTTTCTCAAAATAATGTTGGAAGTAGCGAAGTACATATTATACATTGCAGTTATTTTGGCATTTCCAAGCCTTTGAGTGAAATCAGTGAATCTCAGATTGATTCTAAAGATGCAAAGGAGAATGAACGCGAAGAATCGGAAGACAGGCTAAACAGACCGCCTCAGCTATTTAAATATCATGCTAAAGATGGTGCGGAATACAGCGAAGACCCTGCAGTAAGACAAGTTACCATGGGAACTCGTCCTTCATTAGGGCCGATTGTTAATTGGGCTGGACAATACGGCAATGCTTATCCTCCTGACCCTACCGGTGCTGCAGGTCCTAATCATTATGTTCAAGGTGTCAACTCTACATTTATTTCAGTTATTAATAAGACTACCGGTGCCCAATTGAGGAACATTAGTCTTGGCCAGTTATGGAGCCCTGCTGTTACTAATCAAGGTGATGTTATTGTATTGTATGATAAATATGCTGACCGCTGGTTTTTAAGCCAATTTGGAAATGGTACTCCGAACAAAATATACATTGCGATTTCTACCTCGCCCGACCCTACCGGAACCTATTATACATATACTTTTAACTCCACCGAGTTTCCTGATTATTTGAAATTCTCTATCTGGGATGATGGATATTATATGACTTCAAATCAAACAGCAGATAAAGTATTCTGTTTTGAAAGAGACCAGATGTTGCTTGGTAATGCTGCTGCAAGAGCAATAAGTGCTAATTTTAATACCGGAACAGTCAGTTCATTTTTTATTCCGATGCCTGCAGATGCCGATGGACAGTTACCTCCGGCAAATACACCATTGCCTTTTTTCGCATATTATGATAATGCATGGGGCGGAGGGGCCGATGCAATTAAGATTTGGTCTATGTCAGTAAATTGGGTGCCGACAACTCCTATAGCAGTGATAACAACAACTCCAACTGTAGTGCCCACTTCTGCATTTGATGCCGGCTATGATGCAGGTTGGAATGACATACCTCAACACGGAACTACTCAGCGATTGGATGGATTAGGAGGCATATGCATGTTCAGAGCGCAGTGGAGAAAGTGGACAAATTATAATAGCGTGGTACTTAATTTTGCGGTACAGATAAGTGCAAGCCCGATACAAAGAGGGATAAGATGGTGTGAATTAAGGCAAGACCAGATTACAAATCAATGGACTTTATATCAGGAAGGCACATATTCACCCGACGCGTTGTGCCGCTGGAATGGCAGTATAGCCATGGATGGCAACGGAAGCATTGGTCTATGTTATGCTCTATGTGATTCTGCAACCTCTGTTTCTGCCAGTTTAGGATTTACCGGTCGTCTCGCAAGTGATCCTTTGGGAACAATGACTTTTAATGAAAAGGTTGTTATCGCCGGAAGTGGTGCGCAGACAGCAAACAATAGGTTTGGTGACTATTCACAAACCAGTATCGATCCTGCGGATGATTATACTTTCTGGCATACAGGGGAATATTTTGTTAGTGGGATGCCGAGAACAAGGATTTATACATTTCAACTTCCTCTAGGTGCCGGGATTGCTGAATATGAAAATGGAAACGCAGGAATAAATGCATTTCAATCGGATAATACAATTACTGTAACTGCTTCTAATCTTCCATCTAACGATGAATATGTTGTGGATTTATTTGATGCAGGTGGCAAACTAATTGCCGGCAGAAAAGCAATTTCTTCCAATAATTCCTTTGACATAAATATAGATATATCAGCTTTTGCCAAAGGAGCTTACCTAATACGAGTTGGGAAAATAAACAGCAGTTTCCAACGGGTAAAAAAAATTATAATTAAATAAAACCACACAATAAACTTTTAGCCTTTTATTATGAAATTATCTATTTTAATTCTATCAATCGCAGTTTCTGTTTCAGTTGCATGCAAAACCAAAAAAGCAACATCCGAAAGCTCTTCCACCGAAATGAAACAAACAACCGAACAATCATCACCCAAAACAATTGGAAAAGTTTCTCATCAATACAGGGCAACAGGATGTGCTACTGTAGTTATTATTAAAACTGCCGATAATACAATAACGCTTATACCTAAAGATAAACTTCCAGATAATTTAGATGTGGATGGAATTGAAATTTCATTTGATTACCATCTGTTGAAAATGCATAATCCTGTAGGATGTAATGCCGGCATTCCCGCAGCACTAACCAATATTAAAGCGAGGAAATAAAACTTAGCCGGGCCAACAATTTAGTTTCAAAGCGTATGCCTTTCAGTTAATATTTCGCTTCTCATAATAAATATTTATTTTCACATAAACAGCACAATATAATCGTTCACTTAGCGTTATTAATAGAATGGTTCAAAAGAGTATATCCGGTAAAAGAAAAATATCTATTTTGCTCAAAAAATAGAAACATGTATGGAAAATGAAACAATAATTACTCCGAAAGATATTCAAAAAAAGAAATCGCCTTTGCTTTTTCGAATATTTCTGAGGCTAATGATTTTTCTTTTTATCATCCTGATATTATGTTTTGGTGCAGGTTTTATTATAGGCACCTATTATCAAAAGGAAGTAAAGGAATTTGTAATTAACGAAATAAACAAACAGCTTAACACCCAAATAATCGTTGACGGAAAAGACATTGACTTCACTGTATTAAAAAAGTTTCCAAACGCATCTATTGATTTCAAAAACATTAAAATACTTGAAGTAACTGACCGAAAGAAGAAGGATACTTTATTTAAAGCACAGGAAATTTCACTTCAATTTAATCTTCTTGACATCTTTAATAAAAATTATAAAGTAAAAAAGATTGAAGTTGATAACGCATTGCTTAAGATAAAAGTTGATAAGAATGGTAAAGATAATTATCATTTCTGGAAACCTTCTACAGATACAACTTCTAAGAACTTTTCATTTGCTCTTGAAAAAATTATCCTGAAAGAAGTTCATCTTATTTATAAAGACAGCAAAACAAAAATCAATGTGGATGCTGATATTAAGGAAACAAATTTCTCGGGTAATTTTTCCGAAAAACAATATTCACTGGAAACTGTGAGCGATTTTTTTGTGAATACGATTAAGATAAATGATGTAAGTTATCTCAACAAGAAAAATTTAATTGCAGAAATAATACTTGATGTCGATAAAGAAGTGCCATCTTATAAAATAAAAGAAGGTAAACTCCGGATAGAAAAATTATTATTTGAGGTTGCAGGAAATGTAATCGCTGCCAATAATGAGTCGGTAATGAATCTTGGTATCAGAGGAAAAAATATGGATATTAAATCCTTGCTTTCTTTGATACCCGAAAAATATAAAGACAAAATAAATAATTATAAAAGTGATGGTGAATTTTATTTCAGTTCAACAATTAAAGGAAGTTTCGCTGGTAAGCAAACACCTAAAATAGTTGCTGATTTTGGTGTTACTAAGGCAGACATTACCGAATTGAAAGACAATATTACATTGCATAATGTAAATTTAAAAGGACATTATACCAACGGTAACAAGGAAGATAAACAGACATCGACTCTTACTATTAATCCATTTTCGGCCTCACTTAATAAGAGTATTATTTCAGGAGATATTTCCATGCATAATCTGGAAAATCCTTCTTTCGATGGTAAGATAAAGGTCGATTTTAACCTGGACGATTTACAAAAATTTATAAATGTAGATACTATCGAAACCATAACTGGTCAAGTAAAATTGAACGCTGAATTTAATGGAGACGGAAAAGATGTAGAAACAGGAACATTTGATAATATAAGTACTTCCGGTGACTTATCCATAATTAACACAAGCTTGAAATTGAAAAAGAATTCACTTGCTTTCTCAAATATTAACGGTGATTTCAAACTTAATAATAATGACTTGACTGTAACTAATTTTACCGGTAATGCAGGCAGCAGTGATTTTGCATTGAAAGGAGTTTTGCGAAATTTAGTTGGCTATATTTTAAAAGACAAGGAAAATATTACTGTGGAAACTTCATTTAATTCAAAAAATATCAACCTTGATGAATTGCTTTCGAATAAAGATAAGACATCAGAATCAAACAGTAAATATAAACTCCGGTTTTCTGACCATATCAATGTAAACCTAAATTCCAATATTCAACATCTCGTATTCCGC
>CAIQBY010000006.1 GCA_903870175.1 uncultured Bacteroidota bacterium | reverse complement strand
GTCATATTTTAAAATCAGATAACAAAGGTAGGTAAAAGAAATAAGAAAGTAGATAGAATGGAATTAAATAAGTATATAGAAAAAATAATCATAGGGATAAGTACTAAGTTTATTTCAAAACCTAATTAGTTTTTCGAGAAAAAAAGGTGGTTTGTTTCAAAAAACAAGAGTGTTTTTCCAGAGAAATACATCTTTATAAGCAACAATAACAGTTGTTTTAGCAAGCCGAATACATTTTTAATAAAACATATAAAGATAGACTCAAACAATCGGCATAGTTTATAGAAATTCAAAATGAATTAAAATTCTTTAACCAATAGTGTATCCAGCCTCACATCATGCGGCTCCACCGGTATTGCATCAATATTTTGAAAAGGAAAGAAAATACCAACCTTATATGCATCGGGATAATTTATAAGGAAGTTGTCATAATATCCGCATCCATATCCAAGTCTGTACTGTTCTTTATCGAAAGCTAACCCGGGAACAATTATAAAATCAATTTCACCATCATAAACATCAGTATGCATAGGATGTCTGGTACCCATTATTCCTGTTTCCAATTCATCCAGCGAATATAATATCCTGTTCTCCAGTTTTCGTTTAGGCAATGTTTTAGGGCATATTACAGTAATATTTAGACTTATTAATTTATCGAGCAGCGGACTAATGTCTATTTCATTGGCAATAGGAATATAAGCATGTACAAATTTGCAGTTTCTGTTTACAATCAACTTTTCAAGTTCAATACAAATCCAGTTGCTGTATTCTTTTGCATGTGCCGGATTAAGGTCTTTTCTTTTCTCAAGCATCACTTTCCTCAATGCTTTTTTATCTTCTTTAATTGTCATTATATTATTGTCCTCGACTAGTTACTTTACCGATTATTTATTACTCGCTAAATTATCAATTTCATTGACGCGATGATAAATAAATAATATTATTCCGTTTGTGATTATACGCATATTCTATCAAATTTTATTGTTCTTCCTTTGTATTAAATAATTAAAACATATAAATAAAATGGAACAAATAAATGAATTATCACTGGCAAAAATGGTATTGCTAAAACCTTCGGCAGCAGCAATACTCGAAAGACATCATCTAGACTTCTGCTGCAAAGGCAAACAAACCTTACAGGAAGCATTGGCACATAATCAGGCATTATATTCTGAAGTGCACAATGAGTTGGAAGAACTATTCAGTAAGAACGGGCAGAACGAAAAAAACAATTTCGAGGCATATTCTTTAACTGATCTTGCAGACTATATTATCGGTAAACATCATAAATATGTTAAGGAAATATTGCCTGTACTTTATATTCATACTCAAAAAATAGCCGACAAACATGGAGACAGACATCCTGAGCTTGTTAAAATTGCAGAAAATTTCTCGACAATAAAAACAGAGTTTGAACAACATCTGATGAAAGAAGAAGAAATTTTATTCCCTCGAATTAAAATGATTGAAGAGATTCATTTGGGTAAAAGAGATAAAAGTGAAATGCTTTCTATTATTGGTCCGGTACAAATGATGACGGCAGAACATGAAAACGCCGGAAAACTAACACATGAAATAATGGAGTTAACAAATAATTATATTCCGCCTGATGATGCCTGCACCACATATAAAATAGCATTTATGGAACTTCAGGAATTTGAATTGGATTTACACCAGCATGTTCATCTCGAAAACAATATTCTGTTTCCAAAAGCAATTGAGATGATGAATAATTAAGATTATATTTTAATTGGATTGAAAGGGCAAAGTAATACTTTGCCCTTTTATATTTTAATAGAATCGTCTACTTTAAACTGGCTTATTACCAATAGCAATACTCCGATGAACATTATTATTGCAGCTGTAAATAATAACTCGTTGGTAAAAGGAATTGTTTCTAATATCATATTCGAAACGCCCTGAGTCATTAATAAAATTTCATTATAAATAATACCAAATACAAAAATGCTGATTCCTCCAATTGCTTTTTTGTTAAGTGAAACATAATTATTTGCAGCAATATAACCTATAATAAATATAGTAATAACGCCTAGTAATACTAAATGCAAATATCCGATTACTATCGGGCGGAAACCAAACGCAAGCGTACTTAATGATGGATAGGTAGAACCTACTTGCAATAAAAATTTAATAGTTACAGCAATAGCAGCTAACGATAACAACCATTTTGCTGTCCGCGACAATATTCTTTTCAGGAGTTCAAGATGAGTATAAATAATCTTCGCGAGCATATACCAGCCAATTACCTGTGCAACTGCAGAAAGAATGACAAGTATATAAACCCAAATTGGAATTGGCATCCAAAGTGTTGATAAAAAATATGCTGGCAAACATGCAAACAGAAAAATAAGAAAGATGACTTTGTAATACTTGCTTACAATATTATAAGATTCCAATTGGTCGATAAGCAATCCTGCACAGGCAAAATAAAACCAGCCATTATATTGAAAATGAAGGAAAAAATAAACAGCTGATAAATACCAGTTCTGATGTATAATATGTTTAGCCATCATAAAAGCGAGGCTAAATGCGCCTAATGATGAAACTGCATTAAATACAACAGCCGCTTTAAACCATAATATGGTTGTAGAACTGAATTGTATCCTGTTTAAATCTCTCCAATAGATTACAGCAAAAAAGTAAGAAACAAAAATTGATAACGTCGAGAAGGTAATGGAAAACAAACCATACCCTTCTATCGGAAATGTAACAAGCATGCCATAAGCAGTTATTAAATTGGAAATTAACAGCCATTTGTACTTTTTAAATGAATCGTTTAATCCATTTTTATATAAAAATGCCACCATCAACGTCATTAATATTTGAGTTATCCAGCCTGCGAAAGCAAAATGTGAATGTCCGTGCAGTAAATGTTTCTGATCAACTATTGGTAATGAGAATACAATTTTGTATCTCATTACAATTCCAATAAAAGCTACAATAGTTAAATTTATAAAGGCTATCCGCAGCCATTTATGTAGGGTTATATGCATAAAGTATTTTGGTGCAAAGTACAGTAATATTTATGTTTTTAGCTTATGACCTCAATCACAATCACATAAATATTTTACCATGTACTATTTGTAATTTGCCTTTCTGGCTTTGAATTTTAATTTCTCTTATAACCGTTTCCACACGCAATCCGGTCATGTTTGCTATTTGCTGACGGGTAAGATTTACCTGATATGGCCTTTTGCCAAGATTACATGGTTTGTTTTTGTAATAATTCAAGAGAGTTGAAATTCTCATCTCCGGATTTTCAAATGCCATAGTTTTTAATAATAAAAATTCATACCGCTGACGGTGTGCCATCAGTTTACTAAAACTAAAGTTTATCTCCGGATTTTCTTTAATTAACTGAATAAAAATTTCTTTCGGCAGCCTCATTATCAAAGAGTCTTCACTTGTAATAGCTGTTGCGGCATAATTACCGTCATCAAATAATGGCATTTCTCCAAAACTTTCATAAGGCTCAATAATGCTTTGTATAAATTCTTTTCCATCAAGGTTATAATTTACCCATCTCACCCGTCCTTCCATCAACTGAAAATAATAATTACAAACCCCACCTTCCTGAAAAATTATCTCACCTGCCTTATACTTTTTATAATTAGCGCCCCAGGCAAGCATGACATTTATATCAATCATTTTTTCAGTTTATTAATCAGCGAAATTAGAAAATATAATCCCATCAAAATGTAATATTTCGCAGTAATGATTATGACAAATGTCATTTAAATAAAACATACTTTTAAAAATTATGTCAATGCTCTTAATCCATTGATATTATTAGGTTGTAAAGATAACCATATTTATATGCAAATAAAAAACAATAATATTCCTTACTTTATGATTGCACGCATAAACCAGAAAATTAATCATATCTAATATTGTATCGTAATTAAATTATAAACTTTTAAATAATTCATAATCATGAAAAAATTAGCAACCATAATCATCGCAACATCATTCGGAGTTTTTATTGCTGCCTGCGGTGGCAGTTCGTCCGATACTAATCAATCATCTGCCGCACCTTCTGTAAATTCTGCACCTGCAACATCAAATGGCAACCCTTCTTACGACCCTAAAAGAGGGGAAGGTAAATTTAAAGATGTTGCTATAAGTGATAAACTGGACGAAGCAATGGCATCAGATGGAAAGAAAAACACTTTTGACGTAAAATGTTCTGCATGTCATAAACTTACTGACGAAAAATTAGTTGGTCCAGGTTGGAAAGGCGTAACAAGCCGGCATCAACCGGCATGGATAATGAATTTCATTACCAATACCGATGAAATGATAAATAAAGATCCTGCAGCTCAGGCTCAGTTGGAAATATGTTTGGTTCGTATGCCCAATCAAAGTCTGACAGACGAAGGTGCGCGTGCTATTCTTGAATTCATGCGCAAAAATGATGGTGTAAAATAATTTAACAAACAAACAATTTAAAAATTAATATATGAAAAATCTAAAATTAAGTGTCTTCTCTTTAGCATCTGTTATGGTCGCTATAGGATTTAATTCCTGCAAACCCAAAAGTGTAAGCAATGCTGTAAGTGGCGATGCTGCTTCCAAAGTATATGTTGCACCGGGTAAGTACGATGAGTTTTATAATTTTGTAAGTGGCGGATTTAGTGGGCAAATGAGTGTTTACGGTTTGCCTTCCGGTCGTCTGCTTCGTGTAATGCCTGTATTTTCAGTTGATCCTGAAAAAGGGTATGGTTTCTCCGAAGAAACAAAACCTATGTTAAACACTTCTCATGGTTTTGTGCCTTGGGATGATTTGCATCACGTTCAACTTTCCAAAACCAATGGAGAATACGATGGTCGTTGGGTTTTCGGAAATGCAAACAATACGCCGCGTATTGCCCGTATCAATTTAAAAACCTTCAGAACGGATGAAATCATTGAAATACCTAACAGTGCAGGTAATCACTCTTCTCCTTTTATTACTGAAAATACAGAATATGTTGTTGCAGGCACTCGTTTCAGCGTTCCTTCCGACAATGCAAACGGCGATGTGCCTATCAATACATACAAACAAAACTTTAAAGGTTATCTAAGTTTTATCAGTGTTGATAAAAATGATGGCAAGATGGATATTGCTTTCCAGATTCAATGTCCCGGTGTCAATTTCGATTTAAGCCGTGCCGGCAAAGGTGTTTCTCATGGATGGTTTTTCTTCTCCTGTTACAATACAGAGCAGGCAAATACATTGCTTGAAGTAAATGCATCGCAAAAAGATAAAGACTTTATTATGGCAGTCAACTGGAAAAAAGCAGAGGAATATCTCAAGGCAGGTAAAGGAAAAAAAGTTGCTGTAAAATATGCACACAATACATATAGTGATAAAACACATTCCGCTACTTCCGAAATAAGAACTGAAGTAACTGTTCTTGATTCTAAAGAACTAAAAGATTTATGCTATTTTTTCCCTTGTCCTAAATCTCCACATGGCTGCGATGTTTCACCTACAGGCGAATACATTGTAGGCAGTGGTAAATTAGCAGCATTAATTCCTGTTTTCAGTTTTGATAAATTACAAAAAGCTATTGCTGCAAAAGATTATGTTGGAGAATTCGATGGCATCCCTGTTCTTAAATACGAATCTGTATTATATGGCGAAGTAAAGAAACCAGGTTTAGGACCTCTACATACTGAGTTTGATAATAAAGGCAATGCATACACTTCAATGTTTGTTTCTTCAGAAATTGTTAAGTGGAATATTAAAGATTTAAAAGTACTTGACCGCGTTCCTACTTTTTATTCTGTTGGTCATTTATGTGTTGCTGGTGGCGACACTAAAAATCCTAACGGAAAATATCTGGTTGCATATAATAAAATCACTAAAGACCGTTATTTACCTACCGGTCCGGAGCTTGCTCAATCCGCGCAGTTATTTGATATAACTGGCGATAAAATGCAAATGATCTTGGATTATCCTACAATTGGTGAGCCGCATTATGCTCAAATAGTTACTGCCGACCTGATAAAAAACAATTCAGTTAAAATATTTAAGATTGAAGAAAATAAAAACCCGTATGTTTCAATGGGCGAAGGTGCTACTAAAGTGGTAAGAGAAAAAAACAGAGTGGATGTGTATATGACAGCTATCCGTTCTCACTTAACTCCTGATAATATTGAAGGAATAAGAATGGGTGATGAAGTATATTTCCATGTTACTAACTTAGAACAGGATTGGGATGTGCCGCATGGTTTTGCCATCAAAGGCGCTACCAATGGCGAATTACTTGTGATGCCGGGCGAAACTCAAACATTGAAATGGACACCGGACAGAGTAGGAATTTCTCCTTTCTATTGTACCGATTTCTGTAGTGCACTGCATCAGGAAATGTCCGGCTACGTTCGTGTATCTCCTGCAGGCAGTAATGTTCCGTTACTTTTCAGTACCGGTAAAAATTTACCTGCGGTGGCTAATGCAGCGAAATAACTATTTCTGAAAAGGTGAGTTTATAAACTAATTATGAAATTCTTTTGTATAAAGTATAAGTCAGTTTGTGATTTTTCTTTCATAAATATTTCAACTCACTTTTTTCTTTCAAAATAAAAACAAATAATGTTAAACAAATAAAGCACTTCACATCACAGCTCCCCTCTCCTTCCTTCAAGGAGAGGGGTCGGGGGTGAGGTCTAAAAAAACAAAGTACTTCACATCCCGTCATCCTGAACTTGTCGAAGGACAAATACAAAGGAAACGGCTCAAACACAAATCATGAAACCCACAATTCCAAACTGGATTCGAGTTCTTTTAACCCTCTCCGGATTATCATTAATAGTAGTTTTATTTGTCCCAATGTGGCGCATTGATTTAGATGCACCTCAATATCCCGAAGGTCTCCGGATGTTAATCTACCCCAATAAATTAGGAGGAAACGTTGACATCATAAACGGATTAAATCATTACATAGGTATGAAAACATTGCATACCCAGGATTTTATAGAGTTCACCATATTGCCTTATTTTATTGCCTTTTTCGCGCTGTTTTTTGTTGTAACGGCAATTGTCCGAAACAGAAAACTGATGTACACTTTATTCTTTTCATTTGTTAGTTTTGGAATTATAGCAATGGTTGATTTCTGGAGATGGGAATATAATTACGGACACAATCTCAATCCCGAAGCAGCAATCATTGTTCCCGGAATGGCATACCAGCCACCGTTAATAGGCTACAAACAACTTCTCAACTTTGCCGCATATTCAATTCCCGATATTGGAGGCTGGATATTTGTAACAGCAGGAGCCATATTATTATTAGTCGTGTCTGCTGATTTTTCGAAAAGCAGAAAGTTCAGGAAAACAAATACAGTTGCCGTTGTTGCCACACTATTTCTCTCCTTATCCTTATTAACGAGCTGCACAGCATCTCCCCAGCCAATAAAATTAGGAGTTGATAACTGTCAGAATTGTAAGATGACAATAAGCGATGCAAAATTCGGTGCGGAAATAATTTCTACAAAAGGTAAAATATTTAAGTTCGATGAAATAAATTGTTTGGTCTCTTATCTAAAGGAAGGAAACATAAAACTGAAAGAAATAAAGGATTTTTACCTTATTGATTTCTGTTCCAATCATCAATTAATAAATGAGTC
>CAIQBY010000005.1 GCA_903870175.1 uncultured Bacteroidota bacterium | reverse complement strand
TAGTGGCTGTTACGGTATATGTAGTAGTAACTGCAGGGCTGACCGTAGCAGTATCGTGTCCTACAGATGTTGCTCCTGCCGACCATGAATAGGTTGCAGTTCCTGTTGTTCCTGTTCCTAATGGTGCAACAAGCGTTACTGTTTGTCCCGGGCAAATAGTTGCTGAATTGACAGTAACAGTTGGTGGACGGGTTACAGTAACTGTTGAGACGGCTGTGGCTGAACATCCATTTGAAGTTCCTGTTACAGTATAAGAAGTAGTATTATTAGGGCTTGCTGTTGCGGTATCATGTCCTACTAAAGTTGCTCCTGCCGACCATGTATAAGTTGTTGCGCCGTTGGCAACAAGAATTGCCGGTGTTCCTCTGCAGATTCCCGGTGAATTAACAGTAACAGTTGGAGCTGTGTTAACAGTAATTTTTATAGCAGTAGAAGTGCCGGAACTTCCTGAACAGGTTACAACACATTGATAATATTTAGTAGAAACAGCAGTAGAATTTACTGTTAATGTACTCAATGTATCATTAGTGATATTAGCAAATGTAATACTGTCGGAGGATGACATCCATTGGTATTTTACTCCTAAACCTGCAGTTGCATTTTGCAGTGACAGTGTAAAATTAGTTCCGGTACAAGCTGAAGTGGCAGTTGACAATGTATTGCCGGGTGCAGGTGTTCCTGTACAAGGTGTTGGTATAATATAATTAATTACCAATGAAGGTACAGCAAAATTATATGCATTTGTACCACCACGTACTAATGAAAAGCAGGCAAAATTTACTGCCTGTTGACCTGTAAGGTAATTCAACAATGCTGCTGCTGTTGTTGTTGTTACACCTCCAGTAGGTCCATTAGTTTGTAACAACAATGGATGTGTACCGCTCCATGCTCCGGTAAATAAATTTGCTGTAGCACCGCCCGTAGCACACCTTCCGTATAAAGTGGCGCCTGTCAATAATGATATATCATCAGTGGCATCATTTAATTGGTTGGTGGTGGCAGCCGAATTTGCTGTACCTGCAGCAGTGCTGTAAATTAAATTGGCACTTGTAATTACTGCTCCGGTTGGAACCGAGGATATATCGAATTTAAACCAGCCTCGTGTACCACTACTCGTTATTTTCGTCAAACTGTCCGCTGTCTGAACTCCCGCTGACGTCACTTTTCCATACGCTGTTGGAGGAAGTGTAACTGTTTGTGCTATTGCAGCAGACGTAAGTATACTGATAACCATTGCAGACAGTAACCATTTTAAGTTACTTGTCTTTCTGTGTTTTTGTTTTGTAATTTCTTTCATGATTTTAATTTATTTTATTTTTATTTGAGGGTGTCAAAGGAAATCAATTGTTTACCATAAAACAAACTTTAATATACTAAAGTACAGTTTTCGGAGTTAAATGGAATGTTTCTAAACATTTCTTAGGGCTGGCACTTGTATTTGGTTAAACAAAAAGTGCTACTGATTAAAAACGGGTTAATCAACCTAACACTCGAAAGATTTAATGGCAGGTAATTCTATAAGAAAGGAATTGAATTTATCAAGGTTTTTGCGGCTTCCGGAAACATCATAATGAAACACAAGCTCCTCATGATGTTTCAATTCTTTTCTTTTATCCAGTCTGAGATTAAAACTTTTCGAATTGTTTTCAAGTTCACCTGTTAATCCCGCAACATCATTTATGCTTATAAATATTCTGTACGACCGTGTCTGATGAAAATTATCTATCCATGCCTGCACAAATTCAAAGAGTGACAATACTATTATTACAAGCACCAATCCGACACTCGCAACAAGATAATCACCGTCTCCAATTGCCATTCCGAGTGCAGCAGTTACCCAAATGGATGTAGCAGTAGTTATTCCTGTAATTGTCAATCCGTCTTTAAACACCACCCCTGCACCCAGAAAACCAATGCCTGTAATAATATTTGCAGCAATCCTGTCTGCATTATTGGGTGCACCAAGTTTTATAGATACAATTGTAAATAAAGTGGAACCCAAACTGATTAATGTAATTGTTCTAAAGCCGGCAGCTTTGCTTCTGTACTCACGTTCAAGCCCAACCAAACTCCCCATTACAAGGGATAACAATAGTTTTAAAGCATCTTCGCTGAATAATAAATCTAATGTCATTTGTGTTTAAAGAAATTATTTAAGGTGTAAAGGTACTTGATAAATGGGAATAATGATTAAAGTAGAGATAAGTTATAAAGAAAAATTCCGCTTCAATTAATTTTGAAGCGGAATTTAACGTGATTTATTTAACTGAACTTACGCCTTCCTTTTTATATCAAATGGAATAATCAGTTTGAAACTTACATTTCTTCCCATATTAAATACTCCAACTCTGCCAGTAGTATAGTTTACAGGGTAGTATTTAAAACGGCTCATATAATCCATATAAGGAGTATCCAAAATATTATTGCACATTATAAACAACTGGAATATTTTATGTCCGTTTGAAATTACATCGCCGCCTAAGCCTGCATTAAACAACATATATCCTTTAGTTGCTGCACGGCTTGCTGCATACTCATAAGGAGTTTGGGCAGTATTCAAGCCCGTATAAATAGCCGTTTCCTGATATATATTGCTTTGCTGAAAACAATCAATCATGCCCACTTTTATGTATGCATTCTTTATTCTGCTGCCAATTTTTTTAATATGGAATTTCAAGTCGGCGGTAATTTTAGTCGGCGGAACAAAAGGTAAATATTTAACAGAATCAGGAACATTTTTCAACCCTCCGCTGACAGTACTGAAAGTACCAATCACCTCAATCCATTGGGCTGCCACCGGATGAATATCCAGCATAGCTTCTCCGCCATACAGATTAGCATCGCCATTTACATATTTATAAACCGGTGCAGCACCTAATCCTACAGCATTTAGCGAATTATTAATAGAGTCGCCGCCTAATTTACTTTGCAATCCCTGTGCATAAATAAAGTTACTTATCGAATTATTGAAAGCATTTATTTCAAGAGAAATATTTTTTGAATTGATTCCAAAAGTAAAATCTTCTTCCAGACTTGTTTCCGGTTTAATAGTATTATCACCTAATTCATAAACCACAGTTCCATCATGTACACCGTTAGCAGCACACTCTGCAACATTAGGAGCACGATAACCTCTGGCAACATTTGCCTTTAGATAAATATTTTTTGTGATGTCGAATGTAGCACCTATGCTACCGGATACTCCGCTGAAATTAGAAGTGAATCCCTGAAACTCGTGAAATCCGTTAACTGCATTTGGTTCAACAGGTTTTTGTGTTGTAGAATCTACCCAATGGTCAACTCCCATAAATTTTCTGTTGTCGTATCTTATTCCACCGCTCAAATTAAACTTTCCTATTTTCTCATTTGCAATTGCAAATCCGCCTATTTGAAATAAGTTATAATTAGGGATAAGCATTAATGTACCTAAGCTTTGCGACTGCTGTTCGGCTCCATTGGCTCCTACCGAAATATTAAATCCGCCCATTTGCGGAGAAATATATCGTACATCATAAGTTACCGCATCCGAAGAATAATAAATATCAGGTGTATTCGGAATGGTTGGGTCGTTGGTTTCCTGACGTTGATTTTTCTGGTAGGAAAATATTCCGGTGATGCGTCCTCTGCCAACAGCAATGCTATTATCCCACACTAATTTGGTATGACGGATACGCTGATTAATTACAAGCGGAGTATATGATTTGAATTCCTGATTGGTTGGCAACTCATAAGTAGGCGCGCCGCCATTGAGGTCGGGATATGCAAATGCCTGAACCATTTTGCCTGTTACCGAATCTCTTGTTCCGTCAACAATACCTGTCTGCATATCAAAATAACTTGCATGAAGCTGCGAATAGCCCCATTTGCGGTGTATTCCTATTGTGCCGTCAGCATTAAAATCGCTGAACTGAGAATTTAAAACATAACCATCATTTGAATTTTGATACGCGTGAGCCATAATGTTATCAACCCTTGCACTCCAGGCTATGCCTTTATTATTGCCTGCAATATGAAACATATTATTGATTAAACCATTATTAGTCTGGTAATTCATCAGTACATCACCTTTCATTTCGCCTTCAGGCAACGGCTTTTCAGGAATAAGATTTATAACGCCTGATATTGCATCGGAGCCATAAGCCAATGAAGCCGGTCCTTTTAATATCTCCACTCTGTCCACCGCATCAGGGTCAGCTTCAATACCAAACTCATCAAACCAAGCCTGATCCATTTGTTCCACACCATCATTTAAAGTAATCACTCTATTGTATCCAAGTCCGCGAATCACAGGTTTTGAAATACTCTGCCCGTCTGTCATTGCCGAAACACCGGGGATATTAGCTATTGCATCAATTACATTGGTGGAAGAATTTTCGTTGAGATAACTATGCGATACTTCTGTAACCGGCGAAGGAGTGTGCTGGTTGTCAATGCCGACAGAGTTTCCGGTAACTACCACTTCATTCATTTCTACATTCGATTCTATCAATTTGAAATCAAGTTTTACATCACCGTCTATTATAACTGATTTGGTAGAAGTAGCGTAACCAATCAATCGCGCTTCGATTATGTACGTTCCTTTCGGAAGCTTTTCAATTTTAAATGCACCGTCTTCTTTGCTTATTGCGCCTGTTTTCAGGTCGGGCAAATAAATAATTACTCCGGCTAAAGTGGCGCTGTCTTTATCCGATTTAATAGTTCCGGTGATACTGTTTTGTGCAATGGAAGCCAGGCTTATCATTGCAAACAGTATGGATGTGTAGATACTTTTTTTCATTTGATTTTAATTTAATTGATTTTATATTTATTAGTTATTCTTTTTGGGTTTCTCTTATTTTATCACGCTTACTTTTTTAACAACTGTTTTTCCGTTGGCTGTTATCTCAACAAAATAGATACCTTGAGTTTGAGAAGATAAATCAATATCAAATGTTCCACCAATAGAATTATTGATTTTTTTATCGTTCACTTGCTCACCTAAAATATTTAATACTCGTATATAAATATCCGAGTGTTGTGTAAGTTTGAATGAAAGATTAAAAATTCCATTGTTAGGATTTGGATAAATAGTAAAGTCAATATCATTATTATAATTTGCAATTCCAGAAGTAGTACAAAATTGCCCTGCAAGTGTAACTGCTCCGGAATTGGTAGGGTCGAGCCACGGTTTAAGCTGCAATGCGCTGGTTGTTCCGTCAGAAGTCCAGTCATAAGCTACTTTTCCATAATCATCAGGTAATGTAGGTCCGGTACCGGAAGAGCCGGGAGGGCAACCATTTACAACACAACAAGAGCCACCTCCTGTAAGATGTCCAAATATTAAATGACTATTATTGAATACCGGCGAGCCAGATGAACCAGGTTCGGTGCTGCCGTGACCTGATTCCCAAAGTATTTGCCAGTGTGTATCAGATACAGTTCCGCCCCATGAATCGGTAACAGGAGTAACTGTATATGTAGATATTTTTTTAACATCACCTTCAGGATGATGAATGCCTACACCGCCTGTAGTAGCGGTACTGGAATTAGTCCAGCCATTAAAATACGGTGTAACTCCTGTAGGAAATGTAGTAGATGTCATTTCTAAAAATAAAAAGTCGGAACCTGTTTGTCCTCCGCCATCATTTGCTCCTGCTCGTTTTGAGCATCCCGTTTTGTTATGAGCTGGCGTTGATGTTCCGGTAGCACATCCTGTTAATTCATATTCGAAATAAAAAATCCATTGATTATATGCTGTAGTTTCTACACCTGTTGTTTCATCCAATGAGCAATGCATAGCTGTCAGGATATATTTTTTACAATCGTGTGCTGTGTTATTTACCAATGAGCCGCTGCAATATCCTGCAAGGCTTCCAATAACAACATATACACGGACAACGCCATGTTTTTCATTTTGCCAGTTTGTTCCATCGGGACAATTAATATCCAATTGACAACTTTCGGCAGCTGCTACACTTTTAAACTGGTGAGCTACTCTAAATATGCTGAAATGCCCTTGTCCTTTAACGTTTGCCGGTTCGTAGTATTCCACTATTTGTGTATCTCCCGAAAGATGAGGTGTAGAAATAATTCCGCTATTAACATTTGCGTCATCATTATTTGCAGAAGTAAATGCGCCTGCGGTTTCGCTTCTATCGCCATTATAAACAAAAAGTTTTGCTCCTTTTGGTAAATAAAAGCCTTGATAATATAATAATATTTTTACTGCTCCGGGCGAAGTAATTTTCAGTTTCCATAATCTATCTCCATTATCCAAAGTGGTCCATGTTCCGCTGTTATTCAAATTGTAACTTACATCGAATAGTTTATCTGTTATTGGGTAAGTGCCTTGTTTCACTCTGGTTTCGGACATTGCAATTAATGAACTATAATCATAATCAGGCGTGGCAACTGTAGTAATCAAATTATCGTTCAAATTATGTTCTATACTATAAGGTGTACCTCCCTGACTGTCCTGTGCTTTAAGTATGTTGGTAAAAAGTAATGTGGTTAAAGATAAAAGGGTAACTGTTTTTTTCATTTAATTTTAATATTCTTCATTATTAATTCATAATTTCAAGAGGCATCTGCCCGCGTCCGGCGCTCTCTAATTCACCGAACGCAGCACAGCGCCCTGTACCAGATAAAACTTAGGATTTAGCTACAAACCTTTAGAATGTCGGGTACAGCAATGAGTCAAAAACTAACTAAACATTAATCCTCTCTTTGACTCAAAGAAGATTAAACAAACTGCGGTGGTGGTGAATTTGTTGTAATGGATTCAGAAGTATAATCTACTCTGAAAGGTAAAAAGCAAACTGATGTTGCTTTGTTTGTGAAAGAAAACTGATAATGATTGGTGAAGAAAACTTTTACTACATCATTCACCAGATTTTTCGATGTATGATTTGTTATCGGTTTATTGGTTGCTATGTGCATATTAATATGCTCATCAAGATTAGAATATAATGTTTCTTCCTGCGTATCATTAATACAATAATAAGTAATCGAATTATTATTCTCGGTACTATTTACTATATCATATCGCTTATTATTATATACCATTTCTTTTCCTGATTCTTCCCAGTCAATTTTGGCAATATCATTTTTATTGATGGTAATAATTGTTTCGGCATCAGTTTTAATACCTAAATTAATTTCGGAAATAACATGTGATTTTATCTGGAATTGCATTGCCTGAAAAGCAATAAAATATCCCATTGTATTGAACAGGAAAATAGCAAGAAGAAAATATGCGGCTATTTTTTTTGTGATATTCATCGGCGCAAATGTATATAATTATTTTGAATCCAAACTATTATTGTAGATAAATCATAATTTTGAAACATGTAGTTTTATTTTGAAGTATAGTGCACTTCTTTATCAGCCAATTTTATCACTATCGTTTTGTTGCCTTGATATTTAAGTCTGGCAATATTAAATTTAAGTTCCCTGAAACTTAATCTTCTGCAATTGTCATTATTATTAGCATGTTTTAATACAACTTCAATTTGCGGAGGAAGCGATTTTGAATACATCCCATTAGATATTAAATCCCAGGTATGCGGTTTGCACCCTCCCGAATAATTTACGAACACAGATAAAATGTCATCTTTAATTTTTACACTATCTATATTATAAGCAGTTCCTTTGTCATTAATATCGGCAGTTGCATTAATTATTACTTCGCTAACAGGGTCACTGGCAGGAGCAGTGTTTGCAGGTGGGGGCGAAGTATTGGTTTTTGCTATTTCTTTTTGATGACAGGCAACAAAAGAAGAAATTATAATAATAAAAAGATATTTTTTCATTGAGAATTTATTTTAAAGTCGGCGAAATTAAATAAAATATTTAACTGATGGAAAATGGGATAGTTTTGAACTTTTCTTATTTGTTTGTTCTCGACTCCGCTCGAACTGACTGTGTGTGCTTTGTCAATTCGAGCGGTTTGGTATTAAACCTTGAAGGTTTTCAAAACAAAGGTGTCCGAAACCTTGTTTTTATCTTAGAAATTAATCCTGAAAGGATGAAATGGTTATAGAACACAAATAAATAAATTATATCAAATCCCGAAGGGATGAC
>CAIQBY010000004.1 GCA_903870175.1 uncultured Bacteroidota bacterium | reverse complement strand
TTTTGCCGGAGTTGGAAAGAGTGACGATGAGATTAATTACGCATTGGATAATAATATATTTTGTTTCAATTGTGAAAGTTTACAGGAACTTGAAGTAATTAATGAATTGGCTTTTGCGAAAAACAAAACTGCAGGAATCGCGTTGCGTATCAATCCAAATGTGAATGCAAATACCCATAAATATATTACTACAGGGCTGGAAGAAAACAAATTTGGAATAAATGTATGGGAATTAGAGGCTATTATTAATCTCCTGAAAACATTAAAGAATATAAATCTTATAGGATTGCATTTTCACATCGGTTCACAAATAACTGATTTGAGCTCTTTCAAAAACTTGTGCCTGCGAATAAATGAAATTCAAAATTGGTTTGTGTTGCATAAAATAAAAATTGCAAACATTAATGTAGGTGGAGGACTGGGAGTTGATTATCATCAACCTGATGTAAATTGCTATACGAACTTCGCAGCCTATTTTAAACTGTTTAATGACTTTTTGGAATTACAACCAGGGCAAAGTGTACATTTCGAATTAGGCAGAGCCATAGTAGCGCAATGCGGTTCATTGATTTCAAAAGTGCTATACATTAAGAATGGAGTGAATACTAACTTTGCAATACTGGATGCAGGAATGACGGAACTAATGCGTCCTGCATTATATCAGGCTTATCATAAAATTGAAAACCTTTCAAAAAAGTATCCATTACCGGAAATTAAATACAATGATTTAAAATATGATGTAGTAGGGCCAATATGCGAAAGTGCTGATTGTTTTGGAAAAGCGGTGCAATTGCCAGAAACGAACCGGGGAGATATTATTGCATTACGCACTGCCGGCGCCTATGGTGAAGTAATGAGTTCTGCTTATAACTTAAGAGAAAGAGCGAAAGTTATTTATTCATAACTTCAGTTAATTCTTTAGAAGCAATAATCTGAATAATAGAATCAATTCAAAAACTATTTCAATTCCTTCAAGTGAATCACGTCGAAACATTTATCAAAAAAGGAATTTACCTTATTTAGTTTATATATTCCTTTTAATATCTTGCATTCCGAATACATGACCTGCAAAACGCCACAATAATAGTAATTTCATCGCAAGTTATTAACAAAATGCCTATTTATCAACATTTTTAAAGATTGATGCCTCCAAAACGCTTTTGTATTAATATATTCGCTACATTTGTATTGATAATTAAATAATATTAACTTAAACAAAAATTAAAAATGAACAAAGCAGAATTAATCAACGCAATTTCAGCAGAGTCAAAATTGACAAAAGCTGATTCAGCAAGAGCTCTTACAGCTTTTGTAAACGCAACATCTAAAGCTCTTAAAAAAGGCGACAGAGTTGCATTAGTAGGATTTGGTTCTTTTTCAGTTACTAAAAGAGCTGCAAGAACTGGACGTAACCCTCAAACAGGTAAAGCATTAAAAATTGCGGCTAAAAAAGTTGCAAAATTTAAAGCTGGTGCAGAATTAAAGAAAGCGGTTAACAAATAGTCGTTTATTTAAACAGATAAAAAAGCCTCCGCGAAAGTGGGGGCTTTTTTATTGACTTCTACCAAGAACCGCAATCCATTTTTGCAGAAGTTCTATTCATATTACTTTATTAAATTTTTGTAATTTTAAATTAAGGACGAATCATCATTAAAATGCAGCTCCTTTATAAAAATCAATATTTTCTTATAGTTGCACTTTTTTTACTTTTCATATGATTGATTTATAATAATATTTAATTTATTATTTCTCAAGCTTATGTTAGTAAAATTTACATTTTCCTATTGTAAATTCAGAATACAATCAATCCCAGCTTCCTAAATGCGGGTCATATCTGGTAAGTAATTTATCTCCTATAATTTCTTTTGATAATTTATAAATAATATCACTATTCCCAATTGATTTGAATTGAAGAAATTTGTTGGTAAGGGTTACCATTTCCGAATCATCATTCAAGTATTCAAAAGAAACTATTCCGTTTCTTTCACAAATTTCTTTATAACCACTATTAATAAGTTTGTTTTTCAATTCCTCTTTTTTATTTTTTCTGAAAGGAACAATATTTTCATGGTCATCAAAAAAGTCCAATGTTTTATTCTTTTTGAATTTACGCCTTACAGCAACATTATATATCAGTATTTCGTAGCACATATATTTAAATTTGAATTTCCATTAAATAATTAAAAACAATAAATCAATAATGACAAACAGGAATTATTAATATTGATAATCATTTATCAGGTGTCACATGTTGTTCGGCGAGTTGCATTTCCATTTATTGAGTTCAAGAAACAAATCAACCATATTTGCATTGCAACCAATAAAATGAACAGAATTAACCAATTCAATCTGCTCGCAATTCAGCCGTTTGCACCAATATAATACTTCATTAAAATCGGTCAAATTAATTGTTAAATCATCTAAGAATTTATTATCCATTTCCGTAAAATTAAAGTCTGCCATATCTATTAAATTGATTCGACAAAATTGAATATAATAATAAATAGAAACAATAGGTGATTCACTGATTTTATCTAAGTGATTCACTTAGTACCTCTAAGTGTTTTACTTAGATACTTTTCTAAGTGATTCACTTAGTACCTCTAAGTGTTTTACTGATTTTTTAAACCCAAAACCTTTCAAAACCCTTGTAAACACTAAATTCTTTATTTTTTATTAAAATAAATGTTTTGAAATGTCAAAACATTTAACTTACATTTGTCCCGATAAATAAATTAAATAAATAACTTAATACTATTAAAAAATGGCAACATTCGATCCAAATGCAGGCGGAGTAATTACTCTGGCAGATGCAACAGCTTTCACAAAAAATTTCCGTGCTAAAAATCCTGGCGCTACCAATGCAGTGTATTTCGGGCAACCGATAATTGATAAATTACTAACTCAGACAGGTGCCGTTGGTTTAAGGATGTATAACGCTATTGATGCAAAGGGACAAAGCACATTAGTGCTTGTAGCTGTTGACATTAACGGTAATGATTTATATAGTGGATTTGTAGCTGATTTAGCTTCTCCCTGCCCATCAGTTTGTGATGGAGGTGGCAGTCCTTTGTTAAAATAATATTTTCTTTTTTTTGTTGTGATTTTGAATAAAAGAGGCGGTAATACCGCCTTTTTTATTAGCTTTACATTTATAATTTGTATTAATTATGCTTATAAATGTAAATTTACAAAACACTTTGGTTTTTTGGGGTCAAATTTCTTTATTTCCTCCCGTTATTATTGGATTAATACGAAAATCATACTCGCTTAAATTAACTCAACTGATTTTTTATCTTTTAATATGCTATGTAATTTTTGAATCAATCAGTAGTTATTATACATATAATAATCAAAACAATATTTTCATTTTCTTCATAGGAACCTTTGTTGAATTTACTATTTTAAGTGTTTTTTATTATAAAGTATTAAATTCAAAAAGAATAAAAATAATAATTCCAATAGGTTATGCTCTTTTTATGATCGCGTTGGTTTTAGATTTTCAAAACAATCATTTACTTTCTTTCAATACCTATTCCCTTTCAATTGAAAGTTTATTGTTAACCTTGTATGCGCTATTAACATTTTATGAAATATTGATAAATTCAGAACAGGATATCTTTGCTAATCCTTTGTTTTGGATTAACTCAGCATTTTTAATATACTATTCAGGAAATTTATTAGTGTTTTTATTTAATAACTATTTGTATCAAACGGAACATGTTCATCCTAAAATATGGATGATTAATTCAATACTTAATATCATATACTATATACCAATAAGCATAGGATTTTGGAAAAACAAAGCAACATTGATATAACTTTTCTTGTAATTATCGGCTGCCTTGGTATTGTTATACTGGTGTCGGCATTAATTATTTTTATTGTCATTCATCAAAAGAGAATGTTGGCAAAACAAAATGAAATACAATTACAAAAACTTAATCATCGTCAACTTTTATTTGAAGCAGAGATCCAAGTTGCGGAAAAGGAACGTGAAAAGATTGCCAGAAATATTCATGATGATATCGGGTCAAAACTTAATATAATAAACCAGAATTTCTGGATATTAAAAGATGAGAGCAACAATAAAGAAATAAAGGAAACCGTTTTGGCGAATTCAGTAAATCTATTGGAGTCAGTTATAGAATCCAGCAGAACTATCATTTATGAACTAATGCCGCCTGCACTGTTAAAACTTGGTTATTTAAGAGCCACGAATGAGTTGTGCAATTTATTAAGAACATCGGCAAAAATACAAATTGAATATAACCATGTCGGTGAAAATATAAGATTTGCTCCAAAAATTGAATTGCAATTATATCGCATAACACAGGAAGTTCTCAACAATATAATGAAACATTCAAATGTTTCCTTTTTGAAATTGAATATTGAAATCGAACAACATCTAGTACTTAAAATCTTTCATGATGGCAAAGGTATAACGAATGAAAAAGTGGAAATACTATCACATACAGGTAATGGCTTGGGATTAAGAAGTATTCAAAGCAGAGTACAAACTTTAAATGCTTCCATTAAATATGGGGAAGGCAGCACAGAGCCTAAAATAACAATAGACGTACCGATTAATACGTAGTAAATAGATAATTTTAATTAATTTTCTAATAAAATTTATAAATAAAAATATGCTTAAAACAAAAATTGCGATTGTTGATGACCATGGAATTTTCAGGGATGGTCTGCGGTTTCTTTTTCAAAAATATAAATATATAGATATAATT
>CAIQBY010000003.1 GCA_903870175.1 uncultured Bacteroidota bacterium | reverse complement strand
TTTTTCCCTTGTTGGTCTTCCTTAAAAGTTAGCAGAAACGCCGCCTTTGCAGGTGTTTTTTCACCTGCAAACGTTCTAAAGAAAAAAAGTAAATCTAATTAAAATAGGTTGTTGGTGAAAACACCAACAACGGCAGAAAACGTAAAGAGTTTTTTTCCTTGTTGGTCTTCCTTAAAAGTTACCAGAAACGCCGCCTTTGCAGGTGTTTTTTCACCTGCAAACGTTCTAAAGAAAAAAAGTAAATCTAATTAAAATAGGTTGTTGGTGAAAACACCAACAACGGCAGAACGGCAGAAAAATAAGAGGGCGAAATAATGTATCTTGGAACAATAACTGCACAGGAACTTTCTATCTTTGCCACCTGTAAACATTAATCAAACCATTACATTGGACATTAACTTTATCGTTTTACTTTTTGCACTTGCCATCATCGCATTCCTTTATTCGTCAGTAGGGCATGGCGGCGCAAGCGGATATCTGGCTGTTATGGCTATTGTCGGCATTGCACCTGCACTGATGAAATCATCTGCTTTGGTAATGAATCTGGCAGTTTCATTAATGTCGTTTATCGGCTTTTATAAAGCAGGATTTTTCAGATGGAAACTGTTTCTGCCTTTTGCAATAGCAAGTATTCCGTTTGCATTTATTGGCGGCACTATGGTGTTGCCCGATGCCATCTATAAAAAAGTGCTGGCTGTATGTTTATTCATTGCAATACTAAGGCTGGTGTATCAATTCAAAACAAATAAGGACGAGAAAAGAGATATTCCTGTATGGGCAGGCTTGCTTTCAGGCGGATTAATAGGGCTTGTTTCGGGGATGATAGGTATAGGTGGCGGAATTATTCTGAGCCCGCTTATGTTATTAATGCGATGGGCTACCTTAAAAGAAACTGCTGCGGTATCGGCACTTTTTATTTTTGTCAATTCCATTTCCGGACTCATAGGACAGCTTCAGAAAGGCGGAATCCATCTTACCGATAATTTACAATATGCTGTACTTGCTACTATTATTGGCGGTTTATCAGGTTCGTATTTCGGCAGCAGAAAATTTAATATCCCTACATTAAGATATCTTTTAGCCCTCGGACTTATTATAGCAAGCCTTAAACTGATGTTTACATAGTTAGAGAATACTAATCTTTGGTACGATTATCTTTATCAACCAATCCTAAATCTTTTCTACCTTTGCGCCTCAAAATGAATTACCCCGAGGCAGAGCCTCGAGGTATCAGTTAAAGGATTTTTTTAATTCCGAGGCAGAGCCTCGGGGTATTAACCGACAACCTAATAAAAAATGATGAACGATACAAAAAACTTAGGCTTCGGCACTAAAGAAATACATGCAGGTCAGGAACCTGATCCAACAACAGGAGCCATAATGAATCCTATTTAACAGACATCAACTTATACTCAGGCTTCGCCCGGAAATCATAAAGGATACGCTTATGCACGTGGCAAAAATCCTACACGCACAGCATTGGAAAAATGTATTGCAGAACTTGAAGGAGCAAAACATTGTTTGTGTTTCAGTAGCGGAATGGGTGCTACAGATGCTGTTGCCAAGCTATTGCGTCCTGGAGATGAAGTAATTACAGGTGACGATTTATATGGTGGAACGTATAGAATGTTCACTAAAGTATTTGCAAACTTTGGTATTAAATTTCATTTCATTGATATGAAAGATGCCAACAACATC
>CAIQBY010000002.1 GCA_903870175.1 uncultured Bacteroidota bacterium | reverse complement strand
CGTATTCTTCCCGAATACAGAAGCTATTTGAATTCCATCATGAATTTTGCAAATTCAACACAAAGTGAAGACAACTTTTTATCTTGGCAGGAATGTATCAACAAGATACTGAATGGTAAAATCCTTAAGTTTTATTCCGATTATCTTCAGATGAGCGAAAACCTGTTTGAGTCGAATACATTTTACCGCACTTCAGTTATTTCCTATGCATCCAACAGTAATAAATATATATTTGAGTACGACAGTGTTCCTAAGGTTATTTTCAGCAGTTTAAATCTTCGGATATTTAATAACCAGAACGACAGTGGCGTGGTATATAATACCAAGGGAGTTTTTTATCCGTATCGCGGAGTGTTTATTGGCAGCGGAGGCACTGTGAATTGGAAACGCGTTAATTTCCCAGAAAACATGGTTTGGGCGGAGTTGAAAAAATATACTATTACACTTAAAACATCCGGTTTTACAGCTGATTCGGTATCATTTTACAATAAAAATTATTTCCCTACTCCTCTTTTAGGACAATTGACGGAGAAAGTTGTTTCCGAAAGAGGAACCAATATCTCCTACCCTCGTTTTGAATCGTACAGTAAACGAATGAAAATTCCAAATATAGCCAAAGGAGTTGATTACGATGGAGGTTTTACTCAGCGTGGCGAAAAGTTTTTGGGCTCAGGCAGTAAAGAAGAAGATGCACAGTTAATATTTTATAAAGACGGTAAGAAATTTTTAGTCATAGGAGCCAAACTTGTTTCGATTACAGAAGAAAAGCTATTTGCAGATGCGGTAAATATCAAATTTTATCTGGATAAAGATTCCATTACACATCCAAATTTGAATTTCAGGTTTATGACCAAAACTCGTCTGTTATCTTTAAACCGAACGAATGCAGGTATTTCTAAATCACCATTCATCAATACGTTTCACAAAGTGGATATGTATTTTGAGGAGTTGACCTGGAAGATAGACGACCCGAAAATTGATTTACGAATGCTTGTAGGCAACACTCAGGAAGATGCAATGTTCGAATCAAACAACTATTTCAGGGTAAACAGATATGAGGAACTGCAGGGACCTGATCCAATAAATCCATTGATTCAAATGCGCGATTTTGTTAAGAAGAATAAAGATGTAAGAGATTTTTCGGGTGATGATTATGCAAGATTTTTAAAAAGAGCTAACTACGATGTACGTCCTAATCTGGTTTCACTATCAATTTACGGTTTCATTACCTATAATGCCGAAGATGATAAAGTGCATGTGAACGAAAAGTTGTTCAGTTATATTTCCGACCGTGCAGGAAGAATTGATTATGATGTTATCCAGATTCCTTCAGTTTTTAGAGGAAAAGAAAACGCCACTATAAATTTATTAAACTATGATATGACCATCTATGGAGTTGGAAAAATATCAATGAGTGACTCGCAAAATGTGGCCGTTTATCCTGCCGAACAAAAAATAATATTAAAGAAAAACAGAGATTTCACCTTTGCAGGTATTGTTCATGCAGGTCGTTTCGACTTTTTCGGAAAGGAATTTTCTTTCGATTATGATAAATTTATTATCAATTTAAAGAATGTCGATTCACTTCGAATGATGGTGAAATCAAGAGAAAAAGATCCTTATGGCGAATATCCGCTTGTGAAAGTAAGAACAGTAATTGAAAGCATTAACGGAGATTTGGAAATCGACCATCCCGCAAATAAATCAGGAATAAAAAACTTCCCTAAATACCCTGTTTTTAATAGTTTCAAAGATTCGTATGCTTACTACAATAAGAAACAAATTCAGGGTGGTAAATATCCAAAAGATAAATTCTATTTCCATCTTGAGCCATTCCAGATTGACAGTCTGGATAATTTCACCAATGAAGGTTTGAGGTTTGGAGGTACTATGGTAACAGCGGGTATATTCCATGATATAAAAGAAACATTGACGCTGCAACCTGATTATTCACTAGGTTTTGTAAATCAGACTCCGGCTGGCGGCTATGCAATGTATGGAGGAAAAGGAACCTTTAAAAGTGCTGTTAAATTAAGTAATCAAGGATTAAGGGGAGATGGTACAATAGATTATGTTACTTCGCTTTCAAAAT
>CAIQBY010000001.1 GCA_903870175.1 uncultured Bacteroidota bacterium | reverse complement strand
GGTAGGGGATTTCAGATTTCAGATTTCAAATTGAGGTACTTTAACTTTAACTTTTTAAACCTGAGTGGTTTTTGAGACCTTTCAGTTTTTTTTGTGTTGGGATGGACATTTCGACAGGCTCAATGACCGAGGCTCAGTGACCGCGATGAACTTGCAACTGCGCCAGACCCGCGTGAAGTATCCTTTTTTTGCCATTGCCCCGCAGGGAAAAATAAAAGATAAAAAAGATACTGCGTGTGGGCGGGTAGGAACTTGCGAGGATGGCAGGAAGGAGATTCGCCCAAATAAAAAATAATATCGGTTTTGGTAAATTTATTTTCGAGGGGATGATTGCTGTATTTGATTACTTTTGCGGACTATGCAGCGTATTGCTTTGTTATCGGACACACATAATTATCTGGATCCGAAGATTTATAAATACTTTGAAGAGTGCGACCAGATATGGCATGCAGGTGACATTGGTACGATAAGTATTATGGATAGACTGGCGGCGATAAAACCGGTGATGGCGGTGTATGGCAATATTGACGGGCAGGATGTGAGGGCGGTGTATGGCAAAAATGAAAGGTGGATGTGTGAGAAAGTGGATGTGCTGATGACGCATATTGGCGGTTATCCTGATAATTATTCGGCGGAGGCGCATGGTTTGATAAAGGCGAATGTGCCTAAATTATTTATCTGCGGACATTCGCATATACTGAAAGTGATGTATGATAAAAAATATAATCTGCTGCATATTAACCCGGGTGCTGCCGGTGTGCATGGGTTTCATAAAGTGAAAACGCTGGTGAGATTTACGGTGGATGTGGATAAAATTAAGGATTTGGAAGTGATTGAACTGGGAGAACGGGGATGAAAATAAAACGTTAAAAATAGTTGCAGGTCAAAAATTCTTTGTATTATTGCACCGCGTTTCTGCAGTTATATTTTCAGATAACAAAGCACAATCAGTATTTTCTATCTTTTATATTTATACCAAGAAATTAAATTTATTATTCTATCCTATAGAATCAATCGGGGAATTGATTTATTAACTTAACAAAAAAATATGTACGACATTATTGAATTGAACAACAAGCTTGTTGGCGAGCTTAAAGATATTGCCAAGAATTTGAACATCGCGAAATATGATGCGCTGAAAAAACAGGAGTTGATATACAAAATCCTGGACCATCAGGCAATAAATCCGCCTGTTGTGAGTGAAGAAAAACCTGCTGATGAAAGGCCTGTTGTTGAAAAACCTATTACGGATGAACCGCGTGCACCACGCCCTAGAAGAGCAAGAATAGAAAATACGGATAATGAGCCTAAAGTGAAACAACCGGAAACAAGTTCTTTTTTTAATGATGATGATTTTTCGTCAACGGAAAAGAAAGCGGAACCGAAACTAGAGGAGTCGCATACGGAAGTAAATACGCCTTCTGCGGAGATACCTGAGGTTAGAAATACTCAGGAAAATCAATCAGGGGAAGAGAATCAGGCAGGGCAGGAAAATGAATCGAATGGGGGAGCTGAAAATAATAATGATAACAGCAGCCGTGGGAATGACCGCAGGGATAATAGAAACAGACATAATGTGAATCCGCGTCCGGCTGACCAGTTTAATTTTGATGGGATAATTTCGAGCGAAGGAGTGTTGGAAACAATGCCTGATGGATATGGTTTTCTTCGTTCGGCAGATTATAATTATTTGAATTCGCCGGATGATATTTATGTTTCGAATTCGCAGATAAAATTATTCGGATTGAAAACCGGCGATTTAGTTCGCGGAACAATTCGTCCTCCGAAAGAAGGAGAAAAATATTTTCCGTTGATTAAAGTGGAAAAGATAAATGGACGTGAACCTGGATTTGTGAGAGACAGAGTGCCATTTGAATATTTGACTCCACTTTTTCCGTATGAGAAATTCAAACTGACAGGACATCCTCAACAGAATTTATCTTCCCGTATTTTTGATTTGGTAACTCCGATAGGAAAAGGTCAGCGTGCATTAATTGTTGCGCAGCCTAAAACAGGTAAAACTGTTTTGTTGAAAGATATTGCAAACGCAATAGCTGCCAATCATCCGGAAACTTATTTAATTATATTACTTATTGATGAACGCCCGGAAGAGGTGACAGATATGGCACGCAGCGTGAAAGCGGAAGTAATTGCTTCTACATTTGACGAGCCTGCCGACAGACATGTGAGAATAGCAAACATCGTTTTGGAAAAGGCAAAACGAATGGTGGAATGCGGACATGATGTTTGTATTTTGCTGGATTCGATTACCCGTTTGGCACGTGCATATAATACCGTGCAACCTGCATCAGGTAAAGTATTAAGCGGTGGTGTGGATGCTCAGGCGTTGCACAAACCAAAACGTTTTTTCGGTGCTGCACGTAAAATAGAAAATGGCGGTTCGCTTACTATCATTGCTACTGCGCTTACTGAAACAGGTTCGAAAATGGATGAAGTTATCTTTGAAGAATTTAAAGGAACAGGTAATTCGGAAATTCAACTTGACCGTAAACTGGCTAACAAACGTGTATATCCTGCAATTGATATTGTTGCATCAAGTACTCGTAGAGATGATTTACTGGTGGACAAAGAAACACAGCAACGTGTATGGATTCTTCGTAAACACTTATCAGATATGAATCCGGTGGAAGCAATGGAATTTATGAGAGACCGAATGAAGAATACTCAAACGAATGAAGAGTTTCTGATTTCGATGAATGGGTAATTTATTTAGTAGTCATAGATTCATTAGTTTATTTATTCATTAGTTCTTATCCATAAATGAAACTCCCATTAAATGTAAAATTAGGAATTGCAGGTGGAATACTTAACTGTATTGCATGGTTTGCATTCTCAAAAGTATTCGGTTATTATACTATTTCCGTTGACCAGTATCGTTATTATGTAACTTTATTACTGTTGCTTGCAGGTGTATTTGTTTCGGTTTACTACGAAAGAAAAGAATTTGGCGGCTATATCGAATTTAAAGAAGCATTGAAATCAGGATTTCTTTTCACACTTGTTCTCGGTTTCTTTTTAGCTGTATTCAACTTTATTTATTATAAATTTATTGCAGTTGATGCCATTGATTATTTTTTGAATGAAGCAAGAAAAACTATGGAAGACGGAAAGGTGAAAGAAGAACTGATAACTAAAAATCTGAAGGTTTTGAAAAGCTATTTTGGTCCTTTCAGAATGTTAATGTCAACTGTAATAATGGGAGTGATTTTATCTTTACTGGCAACTGCAATATTCAGGAAAAAAAATCCGGTTATTCCATTTAGTGAAAACTAAACTAACCAACTATTTTTTCTCCCAACTCCTTAAAATCAATACCGTCGAAGTTTCCGGAACTCATCATTAATAAGTTTTTGTTTTCGAAATTCATCTTTAATAAATCTTCAAGAAGAGATTTTGAATTGGTATACACCTTTATATTGCTGCCTCCAAACGCTTGTTTTACCTGCTCTTCAGTAATTGCCTTTAATTTTTTATGTTCGATAGTATGAGGATTAAAATATACTATTGCTTCATCCGCTAATGACATTGAACCCTTATACTCCTTTAAGAAATCTTCATTCAAACTGCTGAATGTATGCAGTTCCATACAGGCAATTAATTTGCGATTTGGAAATTGTTTTTTTACCGCTTGTGTAGTCGCTTTTAATTTGGATGGAGAATGGGCGAAGTCTTTATAAACGGCTGTTACATCATTCTTCTTTACTAATTCCAAACGCTTTGAAGCTCCCTTGAAACTTTGAATAGCTTCGTAAAATTGTTTGTCACTTACCCCAATTTGATTACAAACCAATCGGGCACCATTTAGATTCATTAAATTGTGGTCACCGAATATATTAAGTGAAATATCTTCTGATTTAGAATTTATTAGTGTGATACCATTTTCAATTTTATGTTCAGGGGTAGAATAAGGAAACTTCTTAATATCTTCTCTTGCCGACTCACAGACTTTTTTTACTTCCTTGTCAAGCTCACAATACACAAGGCTTCCATTCGACTCTATTAAATCAATAAATATTTTGAACTGTTCAACATAGTTTTCAAATGTTGGAAATACATTAATATGATCCCAGGCAATACCGCTTAAAATGGCGATATTCGGTTTGTATAAATGAAATTTCGGTCGTCTGTCAATAGGTGAAGAAAGGTATTCGTCTCCTTCAATTACTGCTATCTTCGCTTCTTTGGTAAGTTTTACCATTGTGTCAAAACCTTCCAGTTGTGCTCCCACTAAATAATCGCAATCAATCTTGAGATAATGGAGAACATGTAAAATCATTGCTGTAATTGTTGTTTTACCATGGCTTCCTCCAACAACAATTCGTGTTTTGTCTTTCGTCTGTTCGTAAATATATTCAGGATACGAATATATTTTCAAGCCCAATTCCTGTGCTTTTAATAATTCAGGATTATCGGCACGGGCGTGCATACCAAGTATTACAGCATCTAATCCTTTCTTAATTCTATTTATGTCCCAACCAATTGTAGCAGGCAATAAATTATGTTTTGCCAATCTACTTTTGGAAGGTTCCTGTATTTCATCGTCAGAGCCTGTTACAACAAATCCCTTTTTATGCATTGCAATTGCAAGGTTATGCATTGCGCTTCCGCCAATTGCTATTAGGTGTACGTTCATTTAATTTCTTTTTTTACAAGTTTTAATAATGCCTGTGCATCTTTTTCTTCCAATTGAATTCCAAACTTTATTTCTTTTCCATTGTAATCAAAAGCTAATTTTTCACCTGCAATTACCCAATAGGAATTGTTAATATTTTCGAAAAAGGAATTTTCTTTCGGTTCGATATATCTAATGTCTTTTATATAATCGAAGTCAAAACGTGTTACTTTACCTTTTCCTGCCCGGTCCCTTTTATATTGAAATTGATTGTTTCGTAATTTAATTTTTTCGACTCCAAACTTCCTCCACATGTATGCCCGGAATATCTTAAATTCGAAATATGCCCAGAAAGCAAGCCAGACGAAAATTGCAAGTTTGGTGTTACGGTCAGGGATTACAAGAAGTTGGGAAAAAACAATTATACCGCTGAGAGACCAAACGACAAGGTAAATGGTCAATAAAATATTCTTGACTTTTTCTTTCAATGAAATAATAACGATGCTTACTTCGTTTTCTTTTCGTTTAATACTTATTCTATTCCCTATATATTCCATTCGATATTGATAATTATGGAAGGCAAAATTATTAAATATAGCCATAATCAGACAAATTACTTATTTAATTCTATTCACAATTGAAATGTAAAACTCTTCAACATTAATTCCATTATTTTGTTGTTACATTTGTATTGAAATAAAACAGGTATGACAAAGAAAGCAGAAGAGAATGAATTAGGTTTTGGTACTAAAACATCATCTCAAAAAACCAGATTAATTAATAAAGACGGGTCATTTAATATTGATCGGATAGAACAGTCACGATTGGGATCTGCCAGCATTTATCATGCGTTGATAACAATGTCGTGGCGGAAATTCAACGTCATTGTATTTACTTATTTTGTAATTATCAATGTTTTTTTTGCTGGTTGTTATTATTTCTCAGGCATGGATGGATTGATTGGTTGGGCGGCAGCTTCTGAAAAAGATAAATTTATGGAAGCATTTTTCTTCAGCACTCAAACATTAAGCACGGTTGGATTTGGAAGAATAAGTCCTGGGAATAATATTTCAAGCAGCATTGCTGCAATCGAATCGCTGGTTGGATTATTAGGTTTTGCATTGGCAACAGGTTTGCTTTATGGCCGTTTTTCAAGGCCTGTCGCCCGTTTGATATTTAGTAAGAATGCTATCATTGCTCCTTTTAAAGGAGGTACAGCTTTTCAATTTCGTCTCGCCAATAAAATGCGAAATAGCCAGATAATAGACATGAATTGCAGAGTTACGTTAGCAAAACTTGAAACCGAAAATGGTGTAAAAATCAGACGTTTCCGACCAATCGAACTCGAATTGAAAAATATTATTTTCTTCCCTATGTCATGGACAATTAACCATCCGATAAATGAGGACAGCCCGCTATGGGGAATGTGTGCACAGGATATGAAGGATGCTGATCTGGAATTTCTTATTTCCCTCAATGGATTTGATGATACGTTTTCGCAGAATGTAAATACCAGATATTCATACACGCATGAAGAATTAATTTATGGCGCCAAATTCATTTCTGTATTCAGTACTAATTCGAAAGGTCAGACTTCACAGGATTTAAAGAAATTAAGTGATTACGAGTTGGTGAAATTATAATATTCGTCACTTAATTTCAAAGCTGATTTTTGATTTGTTTTACTCCGCTAATAAAGCTAATTTTGCACTCCATACAAAAAATACAATGATAGAAGTACAGCCATACAATGCAAAAAATAAAATAAGAATTGTAACTGCAGCCTCTTTATTTGATGGGCACGATGCAGCAATAAATATAATGCGCAGAATTATTCAGGCGAGTGGGGTGGAGGTAATTCATCTTGGTCACGACCGCAGTGTGGAGGAAATAGTGAACTGCGCTATTCAGGAAGATGCCAATGCAATTGCACTTACTTCTTATCAGGGGGGACATAATGAATTCTTTAAATATATGTACGACTTGCTGAAAGAAAAAGGTTGCGGACATATTAAAATATTCGGTGGTGGCGGTGGAACGATATTGCCTAAGGAGATTGAGGAACTTCAGAAGTATGGCATCACTCGCATCTACGCTCCGGATGATGGGCGCTCAATGGGTTTGCAGGGAATGATAAATGATATGCTGGAGAAATGCGACTTTGCAACCGGCACTAATTTGAATGGAGAAGTGGGACATTTAAAAGAAAAAGATGTAAAGTCAATTGCAAGATTGATTTCCGGGGCAGAGAATTTCCCTGAAGAGTTTGCAAAATTTCATAACGAAATTGCAACAGCAAATAAAACCAAAATGGTTCCAGTACTTGGTATTACGGGCACTGGTGGCTCAGGCAAGTCTTCATTGGTAGATGAATTAGTGCGTAGATTTCTTATTGATTTTAAAGATAAAACAATTGCTATTATTTCTGTTGACCCTTCGAAACGTAAAACTGGCGGGGCGTTGCTTGGTGACAGAATACGCATGAATGCGATTAAAAACAGTCGTGTTTATATGCGTTCGCTTGCTACAAGACAAAGTAATCTTGCGCTTTCAAAATATGTGAAAGAGGCGGTAGAGATAGTAAAGGCAGCTAATTATGATTTAATTATTCTTGAAACATCCGGTATAGGGCAATCAGATACTGAGATTACGGAGCACAGCAATATGAGTTTGTATGTGATGACGCCTGAATATGGAGCTGCCACACAGCTTGAAAAGATAGATATGCTTGACTTTGCCGATGTGATTGCATTAAATAAGTTTGATAAAAGAGGGGCTTTGGATGCACTTCGAGATGTGAAAAAACAATATAAACGCAATCATAAACTTTGGGAAACGGATGATGATGCTTTGCCTGTGTATGGTACCATTGCTTCACAATTCAACGATCCTGGAATGAATAAGCTATACAAAGCAGTGATGGATAAACTGGTTGAGAAAACAGGTGCTGATTTAAAATCTGATTTCCACGTAACGGATGAGATGAGTGAGAAGATTTATATTATTCCTCCCAACAGAACCCGCTATTTATCGGAGATTGCAGAGAATAACAGGAATTATGATAAGTGGGTGGACGAACAAAAAGAAGTTGCGCAGAAGTTATTTTCTATTCGTAAAACGATTGATAGTATTAAAGACAAGAGTGAAAATAAAAACCTTCAAGGTTTTGAAAACCTTGAAGGTTTGGTATCAGAATTAGAAAAACTTTATTCCGAAGTTGAATTGAGTTTTGATGGCAGAAACAAAAAGTTAATTGAAGGTTGGGCAGATAAAGTGCAGCAATACAAAAACGAATTCTTTATTTTTAAAGTACGTGGTAAAGAATTAAAAATTAAAACACATTACGAATCTCTTTCACACAGCCAGATACCTAAGGTAGTAACACCAAAGTATGAAGCGTGGGGAGATATTTTAAAATGGAATTTGCAAGAGAATGTTCCGGGAGAATTTCCTTATACTGCGGGTGTATTCCCTTTCAAACGCGAGGGAGAAGACCCAACGCGTATGTTTGCCGGTGAAGGCGGACCTGAAAGAACGAATAGAAGATTTCATTATGTAAGCCTTGGAATGCCTGCTCACCGCTTGAGTACAGCTTTTGATAGTGTTACACTTTACGGACAGGACCCTGCAATCCGTCCTGATATATATGGAAAGATAGGCAACTCGGGCGTTTCTATCTGTTGCCTTGATGATGCGAAGAAGTTATACAGCGGTTTTAATTTAGCGGAAGCGAAGACTTCTGTATCCATGACAATCAATGGTCCGGCGGCAATGCTTACTGCTTTTTTTATGAATGCAGCCATTGATCAGCAATGCGAAGTGTATATCAAAGCTAATGGTCTTGAAAAAGAAATCAATAAAAAGATTGAAGCTATTTATAAAAAGAAAGGAGTTAAACGTCCGCAATATCAGGGAGAATTGCCCAAAGGAAATGACGGTTTGGGATTGATGTTGCTTGGTACTACTGGTGATGCTGTATTGCCTGCGGATGTCTACGAAAAGATTAAAAAGGAAACCATAGCTGCCGTGCGAGGCACTGTGCAGGCTGATATATTAAAAGAAGATCAGGCACAGAACACTTGTATTTTCTCTACCGAATTTGCATTGAGATTGATGGGCGATATGCAGGAATATTTTATCAATCAGCATATACGCAACTTTTATTCTGTTTCTATTTCCGGTTATCATATTGCTGAAGCAGGTGCCAATCCTATCACACAGCTTGCACTTACTTTATCAAACGGATTTACATATGTAGAATATTATGTGAGCAGAGGAATGGATATAAATAAATTCGCTCCTAATTTATCGTTCTTCTTTAGTAACGGAATCGACCCTGAAT